>CAUJHK010000079.1 GCA_963204715.1 Pseudomonadota bacterium
CCCAGTGATTTTAAATGTACCTCAGTCCGTTTTGCATCTTGCCCCGAACATAGTCCCATTTTCACACACAAGCGATACGCCAAAACCATACCTATCGACACCGCCTCACCATGAAGCAGTCGACCATCAAACCCTGCCGCAGCCTCAAGCGCATGGGCGAATGTATGACCCAAATTTAAAAGAGCACGATTGCCACCCGCTGTTTCACGCTCATCATCCCCTACAATATTTGCCTTCATTTGACAGCTTGTTTGTATGGCGTGATTCAGAGCTTCGGGGTTCAAAGACAAAACATCTTTGCCATGGGCTTCCAGCCATTCAAAAAAATCACTGTTTCCCAAAAGCCCGTATTTTACGATTTCGGCATAGCCCGCTTTTAGTTCCCGCGCAGGCAGAGTTTTCAAGGTGTCCGTATCACACAGGACTGCGGCAGGCTGATAGAACGACCCCACAAGGTTTTTGCCCTCAGCGGTGTTAATGCCTGTCTTGCCGCCGACAGATGAATCCACCAGCGACAAAAGCGTTGTCGGCACTTGCACGAAAGGAATGCCGCGCATAACGACAGAGGCCGCAAAACCGCCCAGATCTCCCACCACGCCACCGCCCACAACAAACAAGACAGACTGGCGATCCACATGGTTTTGCAAAAGCCATGACAAAACTTTTTGCAAATGGTCATAGGATTTTGTTTTTTCGCCGCCTTCCAGCACGAGTTTAAAAACATTCTGGGGCAGACCCGCGACAAGTCTTTCGACATGCGCTTCGACGGCGCGGTCATAAAGAACGAATATTTTTCTATCCGATATTTCAAAGGGCAGGAAACTCTGGGCTTGCGATAAGATGTTCGCGCCGATAACAATGTCGTATCCCCTGCCCTCCAAATCTACCCGAACTTTTTTATGTGCTGTCATGGTGCATCTCTTTTTTTAAATAGTCGTGAAGGGCTGAAAGCGTCTTTTGAATTGTCACGCCAACATCTGGTGAATTTGAATCAACCACAATATTGGCTTTTGCGTACACAGGGTTTCGCTTTTCCATGAGGCTTGAAAGAATCTCCCGCGGGTTGCCATTTTTTAAAAGCGGGCGGTTGTTATTGCGCGATGTGCGTTCTACCAAGACATCCAGATCTGCCCGAAGCCACACAGATAAGCATCTGTCCCAGATAAGTGACGCCGTTTTGTCATTCATCACCGCGCCCCCGCCTGGGGATATGACTTTGATTGCGCCAGAGATAAAGTCTGAAAGCCTCTTGCGCTCCATGTCGCGAAAATACGCCTCCCCCTTCGAATCAAACAGTGCGGCGATAGAACACCCCTGCTCACCCTCAATCTCCTTGTCCACATCCACGTAAGGCAGGTTTAAGACCCGCGCCAGCCCCGCCCCCACATGTGACTTTCCAGCGCCCATCAGACCAATCACGATGATGGGGCGGTTTAATCTGGCAAGGATGGTGGTGGCGATATCTGTCATGGTGCCTTTTTTATGCCATGAATATCTTCAATTGTTCAATTGCAAAGAACAAAGCCAAAGATTATGGTTTGCACACCAACAGTTATAAACCACAGCGAGTGAATAAAATTATGAGATTCGGATTTTTTAAATATTTCCTTTTGGCCATCCTTTTGATTGTGGGTGGCGGGTTTGCCTGGCTGGCGTTGACGGATGTGCCCGTCCAGCAACAAGAAATGGTGGTTGATGTTCCCTTAAGCGCAGTCCAGCAATAAAACCATGAATAAATCGCTGCGCCTTCTTGTCACTCTTTGCTTGCTTTCCAGCCTTTTGGGGGCTGTTCCCCTTGCGCCCTTATGGGCCAAGACAGACTCTGCACAAAAGGAAGAACCTGAAGATACCCCGCAACCACAAAAGCAAGAGGCTGCCGACATTGACTGGGTTGATGTCGAATCAACAGGCATTTTAAGCTCTGCCAAGGACGGCGCTTTTGAAAAAACGCTCTGGCAGGGACAAAACCGCAGCGATATTGAAAAATACATTAAAGCATTGCCTGACAGGGTAGCTCTCAGGTCTGTCTTGAACCTGCAACGCCGCCTGCTCTTGTCACAAACAGATGCAAACCTCATTAAAAATGACACCGCGCCAGAACAAGGCCATGACCTTTTGATTGCCCGCATCCAAAAGCTTATAGACATGGGACTTTATGATGATGCGTGGTCGCTATACACCCAAAAAGCGGAAAATCCGTATGATGTTTCCATCTCCCAGATGGGTATGGTGTTGCTGGTGGTGCGCAATGACCTTGCCACTGCGTGCCTAGAGGAAAAAGTGTTCAGCAGCCGCTTTCCGCATGATGCGTTTTTTGGCGTGCTGGACAATGCCTGCGCCCCCATTTTGGGTGTCCCCGCAGCCCCGCAATTTAAAGACAATGCGGCCTTGCAGTCTGTCTACAACGACCCTGCCTATGGCGTTTTTGCAAAATCTTTTGAAAACTTGGCAAACATGGATGCCCTGACGCGCGCTCTGGTCTTTGCGAATGGTAAAATCCGCTACGACGGCTTAACGCCAGAGATTTTGTCAAAGACCCCCTCCAGCCTTGTCGCCCTCTATGTAATGGACAAAGCCATGCCAGATTCCGCCCGCACCATGGTGGAAAAAGAAATGACGGTACGCGGTCTATCATGGCATACAGAATCACTTGCCAAGACAGATTTGTACAAACGGGCGAAGGATTTAAGCAAAGACCCTGAAGACCAGTGGCCTATCCTCGAATCTGCTTTGGCAGCAATAAACACCCCTGCGGATTTGTCGCCCTTTACGGACTGGATTGCGGTATCCGAGCCAAAAACGGTTTTATCCACAAAAACCATAATAAATGTTTTGAAGGCACTTTTGGCCACACAAAAGCCACTCCCACCCTTTTGGGCCAAGCAGGCGCAAACCATTGCCCCTGAAAATCCAATTGTTTACATATACTTACAAGCCTTCACATCCTTAACGCCCACACCCGGCTTAGCCATAAAAGATGAAAAGCTGGCGCAGGCCCTAAAAGCGTTAAAAGAGCAGGACAGACAGCAAGTGCTTGGTATTATTACAACTCTTGACAAAGAGACCAAAATTCTTAATAATCCCAGCATAGTTTATGAAAAACATTCTGTATTGACAGCAGATAATAATTATGTAATGCCTACGGAGGAAATAAATAAACTGCTGGATATGGCTCTTGAGAAAAAACAAATCGGGATAACCATATTAGCGTTATTAAACAGCCTTGCCGCCGCGTCGGATAATATGTATTCCGAAACAGTGGCCAAGGCTTTAGACAGTATGTTGAGTGTAGGACTAATAGAAGACGCAAAACTAATAGGTGCAGAAACCGTTACGAGCGTTTTGAACAAATATTAATTAGGAGAGAATTATCATGGCACGTCCAGGTCGTCCAAAGTTACCAAAACCAAATCTTCATGGGTCGATTGACGCCTTCCTCGACATGTTGACGGCTGAACGCGGTGCAGCAATGAACACACGTCACGCTTACTGGCGTGACCTTGCGGATGTGTCTCTCTTCCTGCGCGCCCAGCGCAGCGCAGATGTTGACACAGCCACAACCGCCGACATCAAGGCGTATTTGGAACATCTGACAAACAAAACACATGTGAAGGGCAAAAACACATCACAGATTGCTGTGCGCACTGTTGCACGCCGCCTGTCTGCTCTTCGCCAGTTCTACCGTTACATGGTGTCTGAAAACATTCGTAAAGAAGACCCAACCACGACAATCGAAAGCCCGAAACAAGGCCGCACATTGCCAAAAACATTGTCGGAAGCCGAAGTATCACAGCTTATCAAATCTGCCGCTGGTTCTGGCGGTGGGGATTCCATCCGTCTGGTTTGCTTGCTGGAAATGCTATATGCCACAGGCCTTCGTGTGTCTGAATTGGTTGGCCTTCCTATGTCTTCCGTGACAGAAGAAGCCCAATTCCTGATGGTTGAAGGCAAAGGCGGGCGTGAACGCATGGTGCCATTGTCTGACCCTGCGCAAAAAGCGATCAAAAACTATCTGAACGTTCGCAACCAGTTTATCGGCCCTGAGAACCGTTCGACACAAGAACAGTGGATGTTCCCATCCCGCACGTCTGAATCTGGTCACTTGACCCGTCAACGGTTTGCCCAGCTTTTGAAAGATCTGGCACGCGTTGCCGAGATGGATGAAGAACGCGTATCACCGCACATTCTGCGTCACGCCTTTGCAACACATTTGTTGTCACGCGGTGCGGACCTTCGCTCGGTTCAAAAAATGCTTGGCCACGCCGACATCGCCACCACACAAATCTACACCCACATTGTGGGCGGCGGTTTGAAAAAGACGGTGGAAGAAAAACACCCGATGGCCAAAAAGCAGGCGAAGTAAAATAATTTAAATTCAATTCTTTTGGCCAGCCTAATCAGTTGGCCAAATTTAATTTTGGAGCACAATACATGGAAGTCTTAGACAAGATTAAAGCTGGAGAAGCAGTTACTGGCGCAGAAGTAATGGGCGCACTGGGAAAGGAATTCGATGCACTATTAGCAGAAGGTCTTGTCGATATTAGAGGCATTACTATTTTAGAGCCAGAAAAGGCCGAAACGGTTGGTGTAGTTGCAACAGTTTTAAACATCTTAGATGCGCGTCGTAAAGGTTTGCTTATAACCTGCGATATTCACTAACATATGACAAAGGCAGGCCGCTCTTGCGCCTGCCTTTTTCTATGTGGTAACAATATCGTCTTTGTAACAACAGCAAGAATTTTATATGAGCCAGTTAGAATTTGAAAAGCCAATCCTTGAATTGGAAGGAAAGATTGCCGAACTTAGAAACATGGGCAGTGATTCCTCCATCAGCATTACGGACGAAGTTGGCCGCATGCAGGCCAAAGTTTCAAAGTTGCTTCATACCACCTATTCAAAATTGACCCCTGCGCAAAAAGTGCAGGTTGCGCGTCACCAAAACCGCCCCCACTTTTTAGATTATGTCGGCGGCATGGTTGAGAACTTTACACCACTGGCTGGCGATAGAAACTTTGCCGAAGACGAAGCCCTTATTGGCGGCCTTGGGCGCTTTAATGGCCAGAGCGTTGTTATCATGGGGCAAGAGCGCGGGCATGACACCGAAACGCGCCTTCGCCATAATTTTGGTATGGCGCGCCCTGAAGGATACCGCAAGGCGCAACGCCTGATGGAAATGGCAGACCACTTCCAAATCCCCATCATTACATTGGTGGACACGGCAGGCGCCTATCCAGGCCGTGATGCCGAAGAGCGTGGACAGGCCGAAGCCATCGCAAAATCCATCGAAACATGTTTGAACGTTAAAGTGCCTATTATATCAGTGGTGATTGGCGAAGGCGGGTCAGGCGGCGCGATCGCCATTGCCACCGCAGACCGCATTTATATGCTGGAACATTCCATCTACTCCGTCATATCCCCTGAAGGTTGTGCCTCTATTTTATGGCGTTCAGCATCGCAGGCCGCCGAGGCCGCCGCCGCCCTGAAACTCACCGCGCAAGACATGCTGGAAAACAAGCTGATTGATGGCATTGTCCCTGAGCCTATCGGCGGTGCCCATCGCCACAAGCCAGAGATGATTGAAAGCGTGGCCGTGCAAATCCGCGCCGCGCTAAAAGAGCTTAGCCCATGGGATGGAGACGCCCTTAAGAAGGCCCGCGCCAGAAAATTTTTGGCCATGGGGCGTTAACACTTTTTTATTTGCATAATCTTTTTATTTTTGTTAGTTTGCCCACATGTTTGATGAAAAGAAGCGTGACGGGTTTGCAAAGTTTGACGGCTGGGTTGCTGTAGGTGAAACACGCGCCCATGCGGCACTGACCGCCCAGTTCACCATGATTTCTGGACAAATACAGCATGTGTCCCCGTCCCGTATAAAAATGCTGGCAGAAGCGGGACTTACAGGACAGGAACGCGCGGTGGTGCTGGCCGCTTATCACTCCCGCCCTTAGACAAGAAAGTATTCTATGTTGCTTAAAACTTACGACGGGTGGACAAGTGTCACATCTGATGATGGCAAAAAGGCCATTTTGGCAAAATTCACCAAAGAAGATGACACAGTTGTTCACTACAACTTTGCCGCACTTCATAGAATAAAGAAAAAGCCCTCTGAAAACTTTGGCAAAGAAGACCTCTCCTTGATATCAAGGGCTATAGCTGATGGGCCAAAATTTTTTAAAGCTTATGATGGCTGGCGGAATTTTGGGCGTGATGGAAAGACCATCATGTTCTGCGCTTTCACAAAGTCATCTGGCGAAAAAATAAGGCGTAACCTGACAGCCCTGCAAAACATGGCGGCAAGCCCACCACCTAAATTCAGTCCTTATGACCGCGCGGTATTAGAAACAGCACTTTCAGACGCGCCCTCTTTCAAAAGATAACTCTGCACACAGATAAATAAAAGGCCGCTAAAGCAAGCGGCCTTTCTGACTTATTGTTTGGTGGCAAATGCCTTAGGCGGCGGCAGAATTGTTGCCACGTACATGGAATGGAATCCGTCCAACTTTGCTGGCTCCCACAGGCTGGGACGCGATAGATTCATCATCAGCCCTTGTTGTCATCGATACCGTCCCGCGTTCATGGAACCCTGCACGACGCTTCATGGAATCAAACGACCCATGGCCTGCGCGCGCATGCCCGTCCTCCGTAGTCGCCGCGCGGAAATAAAGCATCAAAAACACGCGAATGGCCGCTGTTAGAGAGGTGCGCTTGTTTTTGCGGAAATTGATAAGGGTGCATAGTTCATGCATGGAACAGTTTTCACGCCCCGCAATCTCCTTCAACGCACGCCACATCTCAGGCTCTAACCTTACTGACGTGCGATGCCCACTCACCGTGATGTTGCGTGATACCAGTGTACTACCCGAATCCATATCATTTTCAATTTGCGACGCGTTGGCCATATTATTTCCCCTGTGTCTGGCTGTTTAACTTAAAACCTATGATACATACAAAATTGGTTAATGCAACCATAGGTGTATATTCTACATTCGTTCGTATTCACCTCTGGCCAAGGTTTTAAGCGAAAGGGCATGGATGCCGCCCCTCATTTCTTGGCTCAAAGCATCGTAAACCATTCGCTGGCGTTCGATGCGGCTCTTTCCTGCAAAACAATCGGACACAACAACCACATGAAAGTGGGTTTCCCCTGACCCATCATCTCCGGCATGGCCGTGGTGGCGGGCACTTTCGTTATGTACTTCCAGGACATAGGGTTGCAAAGCCTGTGCCAGCTTTTTGGCAATTTTGTCTTCCATGGCGTGTGTCATTATTGGCCTATTTAAACCACCAAGACGAATCAATGTCAAAAATTTCATAAAACCCACTGTAGGACATCAGCCTTTTCTTGTAAGTTTCCGCCGTTTTTCGCATAATGGTAAGAATATGCCCAGAATACAGTTAAAACCAAAATCTCCCGAATATGCCGACCCCAAGAAAAGGGTGCGGACAAAGGCGTGCGACATGCCGGGCTGCCCTGAGCATGCTGAACACAAAGCACCAAAAGATCGTTCACTATCAGAACATTATTGGTTTTGTTTCAACCATGTTCGTGATTATAACGCAGCCTGGGACTTCTTTTCAGGCATGAACGCAAACGAGGTAGAGGCGCAAATTTTGAACTCCCTCTATGGCGACCGCCCGACATGGCGGTATGACGTGGATGGAGCGGCAGCAGAGAACCTGCGTCGCGCCACATGGCAGACCTATCATTTTACTGACCAGGAGCCACCAAAGGATGATTTTGCCAAACGGCAAGCCCCAGCCTCAAACCCCAACACGCCTGAATTTGAAGCCATGGCCATCATGGGGTTAGAGCCGCCCGTTAAGCTGGCCGACATTAAGGCGCGGTATAAAGAGCTTGCCAAAAAGCACCATCCAGATTTAAACCCGCACGATAAAAAAGCCGAAGAGCTTCTCAAAACCATCAACATGGCCTATACCATTTTAAAGCTTTCTTATGCGAAGTTTGAGAAGCTTGAGCCGCGCTAAACCATAACTTCTTTTATAAAGCATCATCACCATGAATGTATATGAAGACGCCGCCACCCTACCCCTGCCCAACCACTATGCGGGCAAGGTGCGTGACACCTATGATTTAAACGATGGCCGCATGGTCTTTGTGACATCAGACCGTTTAAGCGCGTTTGACCGCGCCATAACATCTGTCCTGCACAAAGGCGCCATATTAAACGCCATTGCGCGTTTCTGGTTTGAAAACACAACCGACATTGTCCCGAGCCACGTTCTTTCATACCCTGACCCCAATGTGATGATCGTCAAAAAACTGACCATGCTGCCCATTGAGGTTGTTGTGCGCGGGTATATCACAGGCACCACAGGGACATCTATCTGGACCATGTATAAAAATGGCCAAAGACAAATGTATGGCCATACTTTCCCCGATGGCATGGTCAAAAACCAAAAGCTTGAAGCGGCTATTATCACCCCGACGACAAAGGGCAAAAGCGACATCCCCGTATCATCCCAAGACATCATAGGCCAAAAAATGGTGGATGAGCCTTTATGGAGGCAGACGGAAAAGGCTGCGCTTGCCTTATTCAAACGCGGTCAGGAGATAGCCGCCAGACAAGGTTTGATTTTGGTGGACACAAAGTATGAATTTGGCACAGATGAAAATGGCGTGCTTCACATTGCCGATGAAATCCACACGCCAGATTCCAGCCGTTACTGGGTTGCGGGCACATACGAAGAGCGTATGAAAGCGGGCCAAGACCCCGACGGATTGGACAAGGAGTTTGTGCGCAAATGGCTGGTCGAACGCATGGAAGATGCTTATGAAAGCCCCCTGCCCGCCATAACGGAAGAAGACCGCGCCATGTTTAGCCAAAAGTACCAAGATCTTTATCAGCGCATCACGGGCAAAGCCTACCATCCGCAAGCACCAGAAAAGCCTGTGGCACAGCGCGTTATGGACAACATTAGAAAAGCCATTCCCGAAGCGTTTTTGGGGACACCCCCTTCTAAAAACCTTGGCCATGGGCTATAAATAAAGTCCTACCCCGTCATGCCCGCTCACGTGCGGGCATACGGAAAAAGAGGATACATCTTAAAATACCCAGACCCCCGCACAAGGCGGGGGTGACAAAAGAAAAGTAAATAACATGACCGCAGACCACCTCCACAAAGAAAAAGAACCGATGCACGCCTCCTTTGACATCACGAAAGTGGTGAACAAGGAAGGAAAGTACACGACCATCCCCGATACAAAATATGATGTAAAAGCAACATTCGGGCTGGATGTGGACTGGCAGGTGCCGGGCTTTAAGGAACATTCGCAAAACGTGCCCGACATAGACCCCACTTATCACTTTGACCATGTGACAACCATGGCCATTCTGGCAGGCTTTGCCCATAACCGCCGCGTCATGGTGCAAGGATATCACGGCACGGGAAAATCCACCCACATTGAACAGGTCGCCGCGCGCCTGAACTGGCCTTGCGTGCGCATCAACCTAGATTCGCACGTATCGCGCATTGACCTGCTTGGCAAGGACATGATTGTCCTTCGCGAAGGCAAACAGCTTACCGAATATCAAGAAGGCCTTCTTCCATGGGCCATTCAAAACCCTGTTGCGCTGGTGTTTGATGAATATGACGCGGGACGCCCCGATGTTATGTTTGTAATCCAGCGCGTTCTAGAATCTGATGGTCGCCTGACCTTGCTGGACCAGAACAAGGTTATCCGCCCGCACCCCGCCTTTCGTTTGTTTGCCACGGGCAACACCATAGGCCTTGGCGACACCACGGGGCTATACCACGGCACCCAACAAATCAACCAGGCGCAGATGGACCGCTGGAACATTGTCGCCCAGTTAAACTATTTGGAACATGACGTGGAAACCGACATCATGTTGCGCAAACTTCCCGACCTGAACACTCCCGAAGGCAAGGAAACCGTATCAGCCATGGTGCGCATGGCAGATCTAACCCGCGCAGGGTTTATCAACGGAGATTTGTCCACCGTGATGTCGCCCCGCACGGTTTTAAGCTGGGCGGAAAATTACCTTATTTTTGGGGATCGTGACCTCTCCTTCCGCTTTGCTTTTATGAACAAATGTGATGAAATGGAGTGGCCGACTCTGGCGGAATATTACCAACGGTGTTTCGGCACTGAACTATTGAAAAAATAACAATCTTTTTAGGAGAAGCCATCATGGCAAAATCAAAAGACACAAAAAAAGAAACAAAAAAACAACCTACAAAAACACCTAAAGAAAAGAAAGCCGCGAAGGCAGAGAAAAAAGCCGCCAAAGGCAAATAGTTTTTTAAATATTTTAAAAAATCCCCTTGCAGAAATGTACGGGGATTTTTTTTATATTATGACGGCACCAGTATTCTGGATGGTAGCTTTGCAAGCGCGGCTTCATCAGCCACTATGGTGAGCTTTCCCGTATAATTTTGCAGGTATGAGGCCGGCACGTTTTCCGTCACCGCACCAAAAAGCGCGTGCGCCAATATATTTGCCTTCTTTGCGCCTCGCACAAGCAGAATGGTTTCCTGCGCAAGAAGCAAATCACCAAGGCCGAGGGTTATGACACGCTCTGGAACAGGGCCGTTGCCATAGGCGTTATTGGCTTCAAGCGTGCTTTTCTCAAGCGTTACGATATTGGCACGGTCGTGGAATTTTGCGCCAGGTTCATTAAAGCCAACATGGCCGTTTTCACCAATGCCCAAAACAGCTACATCGGCAGGGCCATTTTTCAGATGCCAGTCACGTATTCTGGACACTTCTTCCAAAGAATCTGCGCAGGAGTTAAAAACCATACGGCTTGAAATTTTTAAGGGGTTTAAAACCAGCTTTGCCAGTTGTTCCGAAAACAGGCGTGCATCCCCTTGCGCCAGCCCTATATATTCATCCAACTGGCAATATTCAAAAGGCGGGACATAGGAGGCCATGTCACGAAGGGCAGCATAAAATGGCAAAGGCGTGTTGCCAGTAGGCAAAATAACGCGGCAAGGCGTATCAGGTGCATCTGGATAATACCGTGAGCTATAAACAGCATTTAAAAAAACGGTTCTGACTCTGGCGCCAAAATCTTGTTCATCAACACATTTGCGAATAGTGTACTTCATGGCTTTTTTATAATAGGCTTGGCCCTTAAAAGCAACGGATATGACAAAAGACGAAGACCAGACCGAAGATTTTAAAACTGCCACGGCGGCGACGTTGCGGGCCATAGCATCCGCACGGCACATGGACGTCAATTTTTCAGCCACCGAAACCCCCGAAAACCCGACAGAACCAACG
>CAUJHK010000080.1 GCA_963204715.1 Pseudomonadota bacterium
AGCTGGTGGGAAAACCTTTGCAAGCCGCTTTAGGGCAAAAGGAATGGCGTCAGGTGGCAGAGCAGGGCTTGGCGCAAAAGCAAAAATTTGTCCGCGCACCGATGCCAACATCTTTTGGCATTGGAAACACACCTGTGACCAAGCGTGATGTGGAATTCGCCAAGGCCATGGTTGTTCACCATGAAGGCGCGTTGACCATGTGCAAGCAATATCTGGATATGCCGTCTGCTGAAAACAAATATCTGCGATTGCTCTGTGTTGATGTACTAAAAGATCAGGCGCAGGAAATTGCGTTTATGAACAAAATCATCACCTTCTATGACGGAAATCTGGATGATGTGAAAATCGACCCATCCATGATTCATGGTATGGAAGGCATGAGTCATGACATGGGCGGGGATAAAGCCATGCATCACCCCACAGCTGCCAAAAAGTCACTTGAACACAAAATGCAGATGGAACACATGGAGCATATGCAACACATGGACGGTAAAGACCATATTGGCATGTAAAGAACAGGCGGGGAGTTCTGGACTTCGGGCAGGACTTCCCGTATTTTAGAAAAGGTTTAAAGAGAGAGTTTTATGACAACAGCAACGGCGGAAAAGCAAATGCCCAAAACCATGCCTTATAAGCGCGTCCTTTTAAAAATGTCTGGCGAAGTGCTGATGGGGGAAAAGGAGTTTGGGCTTGATTCAAACACCGTGAACCGTGTCGCGCGTGACATTAAACAAGTCGCCGATATGGGGATTGAGGTTTGTGTGTCTGTGGGGGCTGGCAACATTTTCCGCGGCGTGTCTGGCGCGGCGGAAGGGATGGACAGAACGCAGGCGGATTATATGGGCATGCTGGGCATTGTTATCAATGCTCTGGCGTTGCAGTCCGCGCTCGAAGCTTTAAAGGTTGAAACACGCGTAATGTCGGCCATCCCAATGTCCGCTATTTGCGAGCCGTACATTCGCCGCAAAGCCATGCGCCACATGGAAAAAGGGCGCGTTGTAATTTTCGCGGCGGGCACAGGAAACCCTTACTTTACGTCTGATACAACGGCAGCCTTGCGCGCTTCCGAAATGAACTGCAACGCTATTTTAAAGGGCACAAAGGTGGACGGCGTTTATACGGCTGATCCGAAAAAAGACCCCTCCGCCAAGCGCTTTGACTCCATTAGTTATATGGATGTTCTGACCAAGGATTTGCGCGTGATGGACGCTACTGCCATATCATTGGCACGTGAAAACAATATACCTATCGTCATTTTCAACGTACGCGAGGAAGGCAATTTTGCCCGCGTGATGAAAGGCGAAGGCACGTTTACAACCGTGACCTCGAAGTAACATTCAAAAGAAGAATATAAGGAGAAAGAGGAATGTCATTTAGCAAAGATGAAATAAAACGCCGCATGGAAGGCGCTGTTGATGCGCTAAAACACGAATTTTCAGGTCTTCGCACAGGCCGCGCAAGTACAGCGATGCTGGACACTATCACTGTAGAAGTTTACGGATCACGCATGCCCATTACACAGGTGGGAAGCTTGTCGGTGCCAGAACCAAGGCTGCTTACGGTGCAGGTGTGGGATTCTGGCTCTGTCAAGGCCGTAGAAAAAGCCATTCGTGATGCGAATCTGGGCTTGAATCCGCAGGCTGATGGAAACCTTGTGCGCATTCCTGTTCCTGAACTAAACCAGGAGCGTCGCAAAGACCTTGTTAAAGTCGCGGGACAATATGCTGAAAGCGGCCGCGTGTCCGTCCGCAATATTCGCCGTGATGGCATGGAAACGCTGAAAAAACTAAAAGCCGATGGCATGGGTGAGGATGAAAACAAACGCTTGGGGGATGAGGTGCAAAAACTCACCGACGACCATATCAAGAAAATTGACTCCCTGCTCGCCGAAAAAGAAAAAGATATTATGACGGTGTAATGTCATGGAGAATAATCCCCAACATATAGCCATCATCATGGATGGCAATGGCAGGTGGGCACAGGCGCGGGGCTTGCCGCGCACGGCTGGCCACCATCAGGGGATAGAGGCGTGTAAACGCACAATTAAAGCATCCGCCGAGCTGGGGGTAAAATACCTTACTCTTTTTGGCTTTTCATCAGAAAACTGGTCACGCCCCGCAGATGAAATAAAAGAACTGATGCGTTTGTTGCGCATGTTTTTGCGGTCTGAAACTGCGCAACTTCACGGCAACAACATTCGTCTGCGCGTTATAGGTTCCCGCAAGGAATTTTCGTCTGACATTGTGGAGCTGATAGAGAATGCGGAAAATCTGACGCGCGAGAACACGGGCTTGAATTTAACCATCGCGCTGAATTACGGCGCGCGGAACGAAATTCTTGCCGCTGCTGCGGCCTACGCACTGGCCATGAAAAACAAAGGTCTGGAGCCTTGTTTTGATACGGCTGAAGAATATTTTGCCCAAAATCTTATGACGGCAGATATCCCAGACCCGGACATTCTTGTCCGTACCAGCGGCGAACAGCGCATCAGCAATTTTCTTTTGTGGCAATGCGCCTATACTGAGTTTTTCTTTACCAACACACTCTGGCCAGACTTTGGAAAAAAAGATCTGGCAGAAGCTATTTCTGACTTTCAAAAACGGGATCGCCGTTTTGGCTCTATCAAATCTGTTTAATCGACGGGAATATTTTTTTGTTACAGTTGCGCAATAGTCTGGTTTTACGAACTCTTTCTGCGCTTGCGTTAATGCCTGTGGTGCTGGCTGCGCTCTTTTATGGCGGTTGGCCGTTTATTGCGCTGCTGCTTGTGGCTGTTGTCGTGTCGCTGAAGGAATGGCTGTGTATGGCAAAGCTTTCGGCGCAGCGCTTTCGTGATGGTGCAGGGGGCGTGGTTTATATTCTGCTCTGCTTTGCGGCCTTCTTTTATATCAGGACGCACTATGCGGGGGGTGAGTGGCTTGCGCTCGCACTTATGCTTTCTATCTGGGCATCAGACATTGGTGCTTACGTGGCGGGGAAAACATTTAAAGGGCCGAAGATGGCGCCATCCATCAGCCCGAACAAAACATGGTCTGGGTTTGTTGGCGGCCTTATTTCCAGCGCGCTTGTGTTCTGGGGCTTTATTCATTTTGCAGCCCCTGGTCTTGTGATGTCTTTGGACAGGGTCAATCTGCCCGCGGGGCTGGCCAATGCTTCTGCTTTTTGCCTTCTGTTGATAGGTGCATTTATAACCGTGACGGGGCAGGCGGGGGATTTACTGGTGTCCCGCTTAAAACGAAAAGTGGGTGTCAAGGATACGGGGTGTTTAATTCCGGGGCATGGCGGGCTGCTGGACAGGATTGATTCCCTTTTGCTGGCCTCCTTGTTTTTCTTCTTTGTCTTGCAGATTATGGACATGAGATGAAAACGGTTTCTGTTCTAGGTTCTACAGGGTCTGTTGGCGTATCGACGCTTGAGGTCATCCACAAAAACAAGGATAGTTTTTCGGTACAGGCGTTGACCGCCCATAAAAACGTCGGGCTTTTGGCACAGCAGGCCGTGGGCTTTCGCGCAAAGCGTGCTGTCATTGGCGATGAGCAGCTCTATGCAGAATTAAAGGACAGGCTTGCAGGAACGGGCATTGAATGCGCCAGCGGGGAGCAGGCCATTATAGAAGCCGCCGCCATGCCCGCCGACATAACTATGGCAGCTATCATGGGGATGGCGGGGCTGCGCCCCATTCTGGCGGCCATTCAACAAGGAAAAAGTGTGGCGATTGCCAACAAAGAACCTCTGGTCGCGGCGGGCAAACTGGTGATGGAAGCGGCTCAAAAGTATGGTGCAAAAATTCTGCCCGTGGATAGTGAACACAACGCCATTTTTCAGGTTTTTGAAAATGATAACAAAAATAAAATAAAGCGTATCATTCTGACGGCCTCTGGCGGCCCATTTCGCGAATGGACGCTAGAGCAGATGAAAGGCGCAACGCCTGCGCAGGCTCTGGCGCATCCCAACTGGTCAATGGGCAAGAAAATTTCCATCGATAGCGCGACCATGATGAACAAGGCACTTGAGGTTATTGAGGCACACCATCTCTTCGCAATGCCCGCCAGCCAGATTGATGTTCTAGTTCACCCGCAATCTATCATCCATTCTATGGTGGAATACGTGGATGGTTCTATCCTCGCACAGATGGGGGCTTCTGACATGCGGGTGCCTATCTCTTATGCGCTGTCATGGCCCACCCGCGTCGATAGCGGTGCAAAATCGCTGGATTTGCTGACGCTTGGTGGACTTACCTTTGAAAAGGCGGATGAGCGCCGTTTTCCTGCCATAAAACTGGCCTATGATTGCTTGTCGTCGGGTGTGGAGGCTTGCGTGGCCTTTAACGCGGCGAATGAGGTGGCCGTGGAGTCTTTTCTGAAAGGCGGCATTGGTTTTATGGATATTTATAGCGCTGTGGAACACATGGTCGGACAAGTTAAAGATACAATTCCGTATGAACTTGATGCTATTCTAGCCTGCGATTCGTCTATGCGCGCGGAAGTACAACGCTACCTTACAAAAACAAACATTTAACTGGGAAGTCACATGAGCTCTATCATCGATTTGTTTCAAATTGTTCTAAGCAACGTCTGGGTTTACGGAGGCACATTTTTATTGGTGCTCAGTATCTTGGTGTTTGTGCATGAGTGGGGTCATTACATTGTTGCGCGCCTGTGTGGTGTCAGGGTTGAAACCTTTTCGATAGGTTTTGGCAAAGAACTGTTCGGCTGGAACGACTCTCACGGCACGCGGTGGAAATTTTCGCTTATACCCTTAGGCGGCTACGTCAAAATGTTCGGGGACACTGATCCCGCAAGTGCGGGCAACAAAGCCACCGTGGGGGAGGGTGAACAAGCTCGCCCCATGACGCCAGAGGAAAGAAAAGTCGCTTTCTTTGCCAAGCCTGTGTGGCGGCGCGCCCTTGTTGTGTTTGCAGGGCCTGCCATCAACTTCCTTTTTGCCATCCTTATTTTGTCTTGCTTGTATACATTTCATGGCCAGCTTTTAACACCTGCTACAGCATCGGCCATTGTCAAAGGATCAGCATCCGACATGGCGGGGTTTGAACCACATGATCGCGTGGTTGCCATTGACGGGGAGGGCATTCGACGTTTTGAACAAATCCGCCAGAAGGTGATGATAGCGCTTGATAGTCCCATGACCTTCACAATTATGCGCAACGGAAAAGAGATTAACCTCACCGCGACGCCAAAACGCGAAACCTTTAAAGACCGCTTTGGGTTTGAACATGAACGCGGCGTTCTGGGCATGATTGGCGGCGTGGATGGCTTTGGCGTTGATACCGTCACAGCGATTGAGGGTCAAAAAGTTGACTCTGAGGCGGCTGCTTTTGCTGCACTTGAAAACTACCTGGACAAAGACGTCAGCGTGTCGTTT
>CAUJHK010000081.1 GCA_963204715.1 Pseudomonadota bacterium
AAGATGGCTTAGAGCAATTTGGATATCATGTGCGCGATCTTGAACGCATTCTCTTATCACGTCCAGATCTTGGTGGCATAGAAAAAGTAGCTACTATGGGAGTAAAAGAATTTTATGAAAGTGTTGCAAGACCTATTTTAAAGGATAATTTGGGCAAGGCTCTTGCTATAAGGATAGCATCAGGAAAACCCGCAGATCTGGGGAGAGAAATTTTTGAATTTGATGAAAATCTTTTAGAGGGTTTAAAAAAAGAGTTTCCTGAATATTCAAAAATATTTGATGATTCAATCAATCAATTCATAATGCAAGAAGACGTTAATTGGGCAAAAAAGCAAAATCCAAAAGCCTGCTTTTCATATGCTACAGGCCACTTCCGCCTAGAAAAACAAGGGGTGGGCGTGTATAAGCTACACGCGCCACAAATCCTGTAGTTTCTATTTTGTATCAAACAGCTTCAAATATTCCCCATAGCCTTGGGCGGCCATATCCGCCTTTGGGATAAATTTCATGGCAGCCGAATTCATGCAATAACGAAGGCCACCTTTGTCCTTTGGTCCGTCGGGGAACACATGGCCAAGGTGGGAATCTGCAATTTTAGAGCGGACTTCCGTACGCTTTGAAAAAAAGCCATTGTCTTCATGTTCAGTTACAAAAGACTTATCAATCGGTTTTGTAAAGCTGGGCCAGCCTGTGCCAGAATCATATTTATCCTGGGAGGAATAAAGCGGCTCCCCCGATACAACATCCACATAAATGCCGTCTTCGTGGTTGTCCCAATATTCATTTCTAAAAGGTTTTTCGGTGCCCGATTTTTGGGTAACGTAGCGTTGCTCATCACTTAAAGTCGCGATTTTTTCGGGGGTTTTTTGGTATTTTGTCATGGAATTTGCCTCCTGCGCCATAACGGGCGATGATATCAAACAGGCCACACAGGCTAATAAAAATAATGTTTTCATGGTAATGATTTATCCTTCATTTTTCAAAAGTAAAGACCCCTAAAGTTTTTTTCCTGACGCCCTTAAAATAACATAAGCCAGAATGGCCGAAGCCACAGAGCCAACAATAACCCCAAGCCGCACTTCTGCCTGCATGGCCATACTGCTAAAGGCAAGGCCGCCAATAAACAAGGACATGGTAAAGCCTATTCCGCACAGCACCGAGAGCCCGTAAAGCTGCGCCCAGTTTGTGCCTTCTGGCTTTGGGCAGAGTCCGCTTTTGATGGCCAGAAAAATGGTGCCGAACACGCCAATCTGTTTTCCCACAAGCAGGCCTGCAATAATGCCCAGCGTGACAGGATCACGCAGATTGTCCACGCCTATATTGCCAAACGGCACGCCCGCATTGGCAAAGGCGAAAATGGGAAGAATGAGAAACACAACCCATGGGTGGAGGTCAATCTCCAGCCTTTGGGCAGGTGAGCGTCTTTCGCGGATGTCGGGGATGCTCAAAGGAATAAACAGCGCGGTGATAACACCCGCCATGGTGGCGTGAACGCCAGACTTTAAAACCGCCACCCACAAAATAATACCCAAAAGAATATAGGGAGCGCGGCGCGCAACATGAAAACGGTTTAGCAAGAACAACCCCAGAATGGGAAGGATGGAGAACATCAAAACCCCAACATGCAGCTTGTCTGTGTAAAACAGGGCTATAATCAAAATTGCGCCCAGATCGTCTATAATAGCGACAGCGGTGAGAAGTATTTTCAATGACACAGGAACACGGTTTCCCAAAATTGAAAGCACGCCCAAAGCAAAAGCAATATCCGTAGCGCATGGAATGGCCCAGCCATCAAGCGTTTTAGGGCTGTCCATATTGAAGTAATAATAAATGGCGGCTGGTGCCAGCATACCACCCACTGCGGCGAGGATGGGCAACATGGCCTTGGATGCACTCGACAGCTCTCCCACCACCATCTCACGCTTGATTTCAAGCCCAACCAGCAAAAAGAAAATGGCCATCAGCCCGTCATTGATCCAAAGCAACAAGCTTTTATCAAGCTGGAAGTTATGCCCAGTTTCATCATCAAACCCCACATGAAAATTGATGTTGTTCAAAACATGGTCGTACAAAGGATAGTGCGAAGAGTTCGCCACCAATATGGCCAAAGCCGCCGCCAGAACAAGCAAAATCCCGCCCGATGCCTCAAGCCGAAAAAAATCAAGCGTTGCGTCCACTAATCGGCGGGAGCCAACGTGCAAAAAGGCTTGGGACAGGTCTGGCTTTTTTGAGTTTTTCATGGGCCTAATTATATACCTATATTAGATTCAGCCAATAGAGTATCATACCACCCTAACAAAACAATAAGTCTGGAATATGACATTGCCATCCATCCCCTCCTATAAATCCCAAGCCCTTGGCGCCATCTTTTTGGTGGTTATTGGATATTTTGGTTTTAACATTGCAGATCTTTTGTCTAAAATTCTACAAAACCATTATTCAATTTTTCAGGTTCTGGCGACCAGCAGTTTTCTGGCATTTTCCATCAGTGCCGTGTGGCTTAAAGCACAGCACGGGTGGAAGGCTTTCTTTCCCCCCAATTATAAAGCCCATATTATTCGCGCGCTTTTTATTTGCGGCGTTGTTTATTCTATGGTCGCATCCTTAAAGCTTTTAAACTTGGCTGACTTTTATGGAATCATATTTATCATGCCATTCCTTGTCATGATTTTGTCGGTCATTATTTTAAAAGAGCATGTAGGCCTTCGCCGATGGCTGGCCGCGCTCGTCGCTTTTACGGGCGTCCTTATTATTGCAGGCCCGCAATTTTCAAATATTGGGTTGGGTGTTTTTCTGGCGTTGGTCGGCGCTTTTTTTTCGGCGTCCAATGTTATTACACTAAGAGTTATTGGCAAGAAAAACCCTGTTGCTTTTTATGGCGTTTATCCGTTTGCCCTTATTTTTATCATCAGCATGACGGGACTGATTGCGACGGGAAGTTTTGCCCCGATTCAAACAAGCGATATCCCCTATTTCCTCTTGCATGGACCTGCGGCCTTCTTTGGTACAACCGCCATATCTGTAGGATTCACCAAAGCACCAGAGGCCGCAATCGTCGCGCCATTCAACTACACCCAGATTATATGGGGCGTTTTGTTTGGCTGGCTGATATTCGGAAATCTGCCCACCATGACCACATGGATTGGCCTTTCTTTTGTTATTGCCGCAGGACTTTATTCCCTATGGCGCGAATATAAAATATCACACCATCTTTAATCATTTGTTTTGCGAGCAGCGCCCGCCGCATTGGCTTTTATATTTGTGGTTTTAACAGCAGGTGCTTGTGTGTTTTGCGTGGCGTTGCGCACGGGCGTTAAAGAAAACCCCGCCTTTTTTTCCTCGCTGCGTTTGTAAACATAGATACCCAAGACCGACAAGCCCATAGCCCAGATGGCGGATAAAGATTCCATACCATCGAGAGCACCGCGTGCTTTTTCGGTTTCGAACACGACAACATACGCAAGAGCCAGCATTTGTGCCGCCCATGTCACAGCCATAAGATACCCGAAGGTCGGGCGCATGCGGCGCACATAAGCATCGCTTGATGCGCTTTCGGCGCGGATGCTCTGGTTTACTTCCGATAGCGCAGTTTCATATTCCCTGGCTTTAATGCGCGCAAGCTCTTCAGCATGACGGTTGGCTTCTGCCATTTGTTCAGCAGAGATGGCGCCACCAGCCAAGGCGCTTTCAAAATTCTCCAGTGATTTTGATGCGCTTTGCGCAATAGGATTATTGATTGTACCAAGGGCATTTCCCAAAAGTGATATCAGCATGGGCAGGCCCAGCTTTGAAATAATAGCAGGTAACATTTTAAACTCCTGTCAGTTTGTAAAAGATATGATGGCCAATGTGCGCACTGGGCGTTTGCCCCAATGACCAGTCAGGCATGATGGATTGTTCATGGTAGTGCGTTGCGCCAAATGTCTGGTCATCCAGAACACCCGCCAATGCGCGGCGCGCCACCCGCATGGATGTAGCAAAATGAATATCCGTTTTTTGTGTAACCGCCTGCACGCGCTTATAATTTGCATCAGACCTGTTCCAGCACGAAAACTGATAAGGTTTTTGACAAACCGATATGACATTATTACCCCACCAATACTGCCCTCCCTTTTCATCAGCCACTTTAACGCGGTTCAGAATAACGCACGCCACCGCTTCCATGCCCTGCGCCCCTTCCCCACGCGCTTCCCCCCATAATGTGCGCGCCAGAACATCCAGCTCCAGCTCCTGATAAAAAGCCTGCGCAGCAGACTTATTCCCCTCACCTTTTCCGTTGAGGAGTTTGATAAATTTTTTCATAGATGATTACTCCTTATTTTGTGCTTTTAAAGCTTCGGTTTTCAAAGCCGTTCTATCCAGCTTTGCTTCTATCCTCAGCAAGTGTGATACGATGCGGTTTTCCAAATCTTTCATGTCTGTGACCGACGCATAGCTTTTGGCTACCTCGAGCTTGAAAGACGATAATCCCTCGCGCAGCTGTGATGTTCTGACATCCAAAGTGTCGTGCAGGGTGGAGATTGAGTGAAAGGCCTCCGCCCTTATTTTTATAACCAGCCAGAACAGAGCAGACAAAACGGGGATATCAATCACCGTTATCCACCATGTCAGGCCATGATCCAGAAATGTGCCCATATTAATCCTTTCTTATACGTCAAAGTCTGTTTTGGCCGTGTGCTGTGTGCCAGAGCCGTTCCATGACTTTCCTTTGTTGTTATATGTTTTGGGGATGCGCACGGGTTCTGCCGCCAGAGCGCCAGCCGCCGCATCCAGCCCATCATCCCGCATGCCTTTGACACCGGGGCGCCATTCCACCATTTCAGAAATAAACGGCGTTTCATAAACGCTTCCATGCACGTGCAAGGATTGTGATGCCATCGCCACATCAAAGGCTTCCAAAATACGTTTTTCTTTGGATGTTGTTGAATATTTTTCAACAACAGATGTTGTAACCTTGTTTTGTGCCAGAACTTTTCGCAAAATAGCGGGGAGAAATTTTCCAAGCCCGTTTGCCTCCACATAAATTTTTGGCACAAACAATTCATCACAATGTTTTGCAACTATATGACATTGCTGTGATGCCTCATCTTCTTGCGAAAAGGGGTTTGTTTTTATATACACCATCCGATGCAGATATTGCCTGCCCTTTTCATCCGTAAAAACAATGGCAAGAACACTTCCATCCCCCTTCTCTTTGCCAAAAGACGGGTCCCACCACGCACTGGCGGACGCAAGCGTTTGACCTACGATGGAAAGGACAAGTGCCTTTTGAGCCTCCTGCGCAAAAAGCCCATCCTCATATTTTTTAAGGAGCGTTACATCCAGCCGAGCATTGGCGATGTTCACAGGCGTCAGCATCATCTGTGACAAAAACTGTAATGAGCCCGAGGCCGCGCGCAGCTCTTCAATTTTCTCCAGGCTATATCGTTCTGGCCAGTTGCTGGCGTTTTTACTGTTTAAAACAGGAATGGAAAGCCTTTTATATCCTTTTAGAAAGGCTCTCTTCTCACCAATTTCTTTGCGCGCTGCCTTTGCATAGATGCTGTAATAGCTGTGCGGCGTGCCTATAAACAATATGGTCCCTTGCGGGTTTAATATAAATTCGTTTTCAATCAACCTCTCGCGCAAGCTTTCGCGTTTAAGCGGCGTGTCGCACGTGTTGGGCACTTCAACGTCATCACAAATAATTAAATCTGCCCTTGTGCCCGTGGTGTTCGCATAAAGCCCGCGCGCCAGAACACTGGGATCACGCGAAACAATACTTCTTTTGACTGTAAAAGAATCTGATGCCCACTGGTCTGGCGTGTCAGGACGAAGATGTTTCGTCAGCGGGTGTTTTTCTATCACCTTCTTGATGTTGCGCACCATCTTGGTGGCGAGAAGGGACTCGGCGGACAACACCAGGATACGCGAATCCGGATCCTTGAGCAGAATCCATGCGCAAAAAATCGCTGCCAGTGTCGACTTCCCGCTTGCGCGAAAGGCCTGCAAGAGAAGACGCTTGTGCCCATGCTCCCAGCACTTCTGCAGCCAGATCGCGATCTTGACGTGAATGGTGGGAGTCTGACAATTTTGGTTTGCGTTCCATAATGTTAAAAATACGCCGAAATCGTCTGCATTGCAACGATCTTGAGCCATATAATCCTCTAATGTATTGGTTGTTAATATGTGAATTGTGGCCAATGCCAAGCAACTTCAATCTTGGTCCTCTTCGTTGCTGTCAAAAAAACCTGCCTCATCATCATCGTCTTCATCATCTAAAGCGCTGTCACTCTTGCCTTTTTCAAACTCTATGCGGGCAATTTCAAGGGCCTTGGTATAATCCTCGCCATCCTCAATAACCTCTTCTATACCCGCCCATTTGGCGAGCTTGAGCAGCAGCATGATGTGCGCCAGCGCGGCTTTGCCCGCCGATTGCTTTTGTGAAAACAGTTTTGTTTCTGTGCTGGTTTGCTCTTTGACAAAATCCTCATAGTCCTGAAGCGTTTTGCGAAGAATGGATGGCAAAATATCCGCCACCTGTTGCCGGGTGGCGGGTTCAAATTTCTTTAATGTCATGAAACCTCTATTTTGTTTTTAATTGAACATTCCAGTCAACAGGGCCGTTTATCCCCGTCAACCGTCCACGGTCGGCATATTGCCAATAGACCATGGTGGGGTAGTCTTTTGTGTCTGGCTTTGACCAGACATCGCGCAGCCATAAGGGGTAGGACGCATAGTCTGTGCCTGCCAGATAGTCTTTGTAAAATTGCTTTTTCGTGTACAACACGGGCTTTATACCGTAATGGCTTTCGATAGCAGATGAAAAATAATCCAGCTCTTTTTTAAACTCACCACGGTTTGGACGCGCCGCGCAGTTTCCGACATATTCAAGGTCAATCGCGGGCGCAAGCGCGTCTGAATCGTGTGGTACACTCTCCATAAAATTTTGTGCCTGCGTTTTACCATCGCGGCACAGGGTAAAGAAATGGTAGGCGCCCGTTTTTAGGCCAGCATTACGTGCGCCACTCCAGTTTTCTTTAAACCGCGTGTCTTTCCAATCTCCGCCTTCGGTTGACTTGATGTAAACAGAAGAACACCTGAAACAAGAGCATCCTTTGTCACGTCAATGTCATTTTTTTGCGTATTATTAGCATTTATTGCGAGCCTTCTTGCGATAGCGTTGTTTTTAATGTCCATTGAGGTAGCTTCATTCCTTTGCCCATCGTGTTTTATATTATGCCGCTCGTGAGAATCGGTCAAATATTTTGAGCGGGGGTTTTGCGGTGTCCCGTACGAAAAAAAGCATTTTTTACATTAATAACATCTTCCTCGTTGTTCTCCATCATGTTGCCTACGTTACCTTTTAAATTAAAGAATTTGAATTTATTAAATTCGGTCATTCTTCTACTCCTTAAAACTTACTGACGATGTACCAGCGCGCGCCATCTGACACGACGGTGATGGTTTTATATTGCGCGTTCAAGGGCTGTGAGAATCCATCTGGCCCACTTCCTCCATATTCAGTCACCGTAATCACGTTTGATGACACATCCGTCTTTTTAATGGTGACAGTGCGCCCCACGGCAATGGCGGCGTTAGCGGGTGGAAGCCGCGCTGTCATGGCCCCGCCGAAGGAGGAGAGCAAGTAGACATCTACCGCCATATCTATGTCGTATATGCCAGAGCCATCATAATACCGCGTGTTCCCCGGCGCGCGGTTGGAGGAGATAACAAACCATTCCGCGCCGTTTGACATGGCCTGCATAAAGTCCCCTTCCGCGCCGAGGTAATAACTGCGGCCATCTGGCCCTGCGCCAGAATCTTCGGTGATGGTGATAACATTCGATGATGAATCTATCTTCTTGACCACTATCATAACGCCAACTGCATTCGCGGCATTGGGAAGCTTTATATTCAGCGCCCCCCCAAAGGAGGACACCAAGTGAACGGAGTGCGAGATATCAAGCTGAAATGTGCCACTGGTATCAATATATTCTGTATCAAAACGCTGTAATGTTGCGTTTATGTCCACGGCTGTGATGCGTTGAAGGCGGTTTTTGTTTGGAAATCCTGCATTAAACGCCGTGTATTTCCCCCCCGACAAATCCCATATCGCCGCGCCGTCAGAGGCCGAGAGCAAGTTATAAATGGCACTTTCATCAGACCCTGCTTCTAATTTGACATTGGGGACGGAATTAAAACTTTCAGCATAAGGATTTATCAACAGCGTTTTATAAGACCCTGCACCGAGCGTAAAACACCCCTGCGCCGTTCCCTTCACATTCGCCTCACAATCAATGAAGGCGTTATTGTATGACCCGTGCTCAACATACACACCATGCCCTGATATATCCGCGCCGTGCGAATAAACCCGGCAGGCGTGAAATTTATTGGCATTTGGTGTGTCGCCTGCCCCCGTCTTTGTCAAATGAATGCCATGAAGGGCGGGCTGTTCTACCAAAACCCTGTCAAAATTATTCCAGTAACATGGAAAATTTGGATCAGTATATCCATCCAGCTGCACACCAATATTTTGCTGGAAGAGTGTGACATCTGTTACGGCTGTTTGCACGCATGGCCTGTCACGACCATATAACTTAATCCCAACATTTCCTTTTATAATACGAAGGTTTGAAATCTGGGCAAAATCCGCCACCACCTCAATAGCGTTAAAAGAATGATCGATGCATTCAACAACCGATGTTTCACCGACGCCAAACAATGATTGACGTTCGCTTAGCGTAATCGTACCCGAAATCAGATATGTGCCAGAAGGCACAAAAACACTGTCATGCGCGGCAAGAGCCTTTTGAAAGGCAAGCGTATCATTGCTTAAACCATTGCCCAGCGCGCCAAAATCCTTCACCGACACACAATCAGAAAACTTTGAAGTGGATGTGCGCGTCACGGCGCCCGTACCAAGCGCGGTAAAATTAGGCGCAGCCATAGAACCTTCTAAAGACACAGCTACAGGATCACCATTGCCATCAAACCCCAAAGCCTTGTTGGCGCGTATCAACCTGTCTGGCAGAACAGTGGTGGCTGTGGTTTCGTGGTCAGAAAAACGCAGCATAGGCGCCGTGTCACGGTTGATCTGCTGGATGCTGGCGGTTAGATAATCAAGCTCATTATTAATGGACTGCGCCGAAAAATCTCCGCCTTCCAGAAAATCTGTCATGCGCTCCAGTGGCACACGGCGTTCAATGGTAATGATGATGCCCCCATCTGGCGCTAAATCAAATACAACGGAGCCGCCGTTGGTGTCGCCACTGCCTGTGACATCAAAACCGCTATATTGTGGTGCGCCATCAAAATAGACCTTGATGTCTTCACTGGCAAAAACAGGGAATGGATATTGAAATATGGTTTGCGTACCATTGGCCGCATAGCGTACGAGCGGCACTATTTCTGGCACCTTGATATGATCTGTCATGTTTATCTTCTTTTATTAATTATGAATTGAACAATGTCGAAAGACTGTCATAGGCAGAAGTGTATTTGTTGATACGGTTTCTTTCTTTTAACTGTGACAACTGCAACGTGTTTATTCTTTGTGTTTGGGCAACACCTGTGTCAATCGCCCTTGTTTTTAAAGTGTCAAGCGCTTCACGCTGTGATCGTTCGTCATCACTTTCATCAAACAAACCTAACAAAACCGCCTTGGCAGACCCATCGGACGAACCTGTGCCACCTGCGCCAAACTGGGCGCGCTGTTTTGCCATGGCACGACGCAATGCGGATTGCCTTTCTTTTTCCGCCTGATCTTTTGATAGGCTTAGCTGTTCTTTTTCTAAATTTGCTCGCTCGCGTTCTTGCTGCAGCTTTAAGTCATTCAAAGCTTGGGTCTGACTGTAATCTTCATTGCCCGATTTTTTTTGGAACGAGTTCACCGCCCCCAAAACTGTATTTACCGCGCCCAAAGCCTGAATAGCCGTGCTGGCGACGGATGCAATTCCACCCATAATATATCTCCTTGTTGAATAAATTTAATCGTTTATCACTATCTCTGTCATCACGGACAAAAGCGTGAATGGCAAAGGCGCTGGCTGTTCAATTTTCCAAAGCGGTTCTGATAAATCATGCTTCCAGCCAAGCGCACGCACACTGATATCACCGCTGACCAAAGGTGGCGGCGCATCTAAAATTGGCTCTTCCCCTATCTGGCGCAAGGATATGTCCTTCGCCCCTCGCCCGACATCAAGCCGAAGCGCTTTTGTATCGAGAACACGAAAAATAGCTTCCGTCATCCGAACTTTTCGTATCATCTGGCCGTCACCTACAGCGCTTGGCGGAAGCGGCTGAACTTCATGCGTATAAGATAATCCTATCTCTACCCGCAAGGCTGGTATGGATAAAGTTATCTGTCCACTTGCCACAGTTTGCTCAGGCAATACAACGCCGTCAGCCACAATGGAAACATCCATCCCCTCCAGATGGTCAAGACCAGACCACATGGTTGCGGGGGAAGACACCTCCCCCGTCAGAGCAGAATCCAGATTTAAAGCATCGTCAAATACTTCAATAAAATATTGCCCCGAACGCTCTATCAAAAGATAAACGTCTTCACCTACGACAGAAACAGATTTTACATTTCCTTGCGTTTCATGAAGCGTCCATGCCGCCACCTGCTCTGCACGGTAAATGGTGAGGGTTGCAAATTTTCCGTCCTCACGGACGATAAACAAAAGCCTTCTGGAGGCATCAAAATCCTGATCCACAGGTTTTCCCAAAATATGACGTGACACCAGTGCAAGGTCTGTGGACTGATAAGCCTGTTCCAAATCCGTGTAGAGGAACTCACGGATTTCCTTGCCATTGCGGGCGATAAACATGGTCGCGCCATCAACCGTGACGGGAGATATATAACGATCAGTGGAAGACCCCACACGCGTCTGACGGCTGAGCTGCAAGGTTTGCGGTGTTAGAGGGTCACCCGTTACTGTCCATTCCGCACCACTTGTAAAAACCTGCAAGTGTCTGCCAGAAAATATTCCACGAATGGCGTTGACCTGGTCTGACAAAATAGCGAACTCAATGGATTCATCATCAAGCCCTGTGCCCAAATAAAAGTTAAACAAATCACCACTTTTGGAAAACCACAAGCGGTTTGGCAAATCACGAGAGCCACCAATCACAAGCCTGTCTTGGTGAAACGCTACGGTCGCAGGATATCCTCTGACAGATGAAAAGGCAGCCTCTGCCCAGTCAATGGTAGCCGTGATGGCCGACAAGGTTTCAATGACTGTGGCTGTTGCGACTGTTGGAGAGT
>CAUJHK010000082.1 GCA_963204715.1 Pseudomonadota bacterium
TTTGAGCATGTTTGCACATCATCATAAAAACATTGTGGCGCAAGTGCTGGGCTCGCAAGACAAAAGGCACCAGCCTGAGCTGTTGATGGGAGCAAAAGCATCATCGCTGAACACGCGTAAGCATATATATTTATCGGGAGATTCATTGTCATGCCTTTTTACGGATGGATTGCGCGGGCGCCCATGTTTGGAAGCGCTCCCCCTGATATGATTTTACGATACCCAACCCCGTTGCAGCATAAGATGTTAAAATATCAAGAATTTGCGGTATGGGAGAAAGATTCTGTATGTACCCCACCCAGAGCCCTGCGATCCCCGAAACACATAGTAAAAAGGCGATGCCATTAAGCCCTGAAAAGACAAGTCCCCACATAAACGAAAGCATGAACATGCCTATCCACACAATGCCAAACCAGCGAAGCAGTTTATGTGATATATACTTATATAGATTTACCTTGTCGAGCTTGGACAAGCGAGGCCAGAGAAGTTTGTGGACATTATAGGCCTGGCACGAAATGCGCACTTTGCGTCGGAATTCTTCTTTGGAGGATGTCACAGATTTTTCAAAGGCAATAACATCAGGTGCGCGGATAATGCGGTATCCCTGACAAAGAATAGAAAAAGAAACAAACATATCATCAATGATATCCGCAGGAGGCGGGGTGTGCAGAGCTTTGCGGATGGCAAATATAGAACCATCCGCCCCCATAACAGAGCCTGTATCACTTTCCGCCTGCTTAATCTTTTCTTCAAGACGCCAATAAAGAGATCCTGTCGCCGCTGTTGTGCCTTCGTTATCATTGATATATTTTAAATGCCCGCACACGCACCCGACCTGTGGATCGCCAAAGTAGGGATGAAGTGCCGATATAATGTTTTTGTCCAGCATCACATTTGCGTCAGTAAAAAGGATGATATCTCCTTTTGCCTTTGATACAAGAAGGTTCATCCCATAGCTTTTGCCATGTCGTTCACTTGCGACATGAATGATAAAATCATTTTTGTAGGATTCTAGAATCTGCGCCGTAGAATCGCTCGCACAATCCACATAAATCAAAACCTCAAGGTCTGGGTGCTTTTCTTTTAAAGCCAGCAGGTTTTTTGCCTTTTCCTCAATAACCGCTTCTTCATTATAGGCACACATGCAAAGGCTGTATTTTAACTGCTCATTCGGTGTCGACTTTATAGGGTTTTTTGGCAAAAACCGCAGGCTCAATGGGTATGTTATAAAGGGATGTATAATGGCCAAAAAAGATATGGCTGACATAAAAAAGCAAAATAGCGCCATGGTGTTTTACCCCAGTTCTTTTATAAGCGATGGTACAGCCATGATGGGATGTAATGAATTTGTTTGTTTAAAATCAAACCCAATATTTTGGCACCTTTGTCCTGAATGTTGTTAAGTGCCTGCCTTACGACGGGAGCGCGTGTTTTTTCTGCCTCCACAACAAAGGCGACGCCATCAGACACCGTGGCTATGTTGAGCCCAGCGGGTTTTGAAATTATGCCGGGCGTGGCAATTAAAATTAAGGAGAAGCTCTTTTTTAGTTCTGTCAAAGTTTGGCCAATTTTATCAATGTTTGTGATGATGCTTTCATAGCGGTCATTTTGCACGAGATAGGCACTTGCCATGGTTGGGGCTTGCTCGTGTGGATGGGTGATGGCGTCTTTTATTGAAGAGCGTCCTTGGGCTGCATCAAGTATAGAGAATGATGGCGGCCTGTTATCAACCAAACCAAAAGAGAGCTCACTGCCTATAAACAAGACATTTTGTCCTAGTTTTTGTGCGGCATAGTGGGCCAACTGGCTGGCTATGGTTGTGCATCCTTCACCTTCATAGCTGCTGGAAATCGTGACAACCCGCGTTCCATGATCGGGGAGTGATGATATGATGGATTGGTATAGTGCTAGAAGATCTTTTTCTTCCAGTATTTTTGGTTTTACTATTTTTTCTTCAAATACAGAAGGGACGGTTTTGGTCTTTACCATGGATTCCAGCCTGCCTTTCCATTCATGTGAGGGTGGAAGCGGCTTGAATGATTTTGAATACCAGTTAGAAAAGCTGGAAAGAACAGGTTTTTTTGTGACAGCTGTAAGTTGCTCAGGGCGCGTGAACGTTGCATCAACAAGCTCTGTGCCAAAGCCAAGGGCAGCCCCCAAGGCAGATGCGAGCAAAACACATAAAACCATAATCAGTTTTCTATTCGGCTTTGAAGGCTTGATGGGCATTGTTGGTTCTTCAATAACAGATATGCGTGTGATTTTTCGCAAGTTCAAATCATTGTTAACTTCGGCGGCCTGAAGACGGCTTTGAGCTGTGTTGTAGGCTTCTGTTGTTAAGGCAACCTGACGGCTTAGAGCATCATACCCTTCTCTAAATTCCTGTTTTTGCGCAATCTGGCTGTCAAGGCTGGCAATCTGGTCGTTCAGGGCTGTAACAGCTTCTTCCAGCGCGGCTGTTTCCATTTCGATATTTTTGCGAATATTTCTGACAAGGTGACTGGTAGGTTTATATGTAAGCAGTAGCTGAGACTCTTTTGATTTTAATTCATCAATCTTCTTTTGAGTGTCTTCTATAACAGGCAAGCGGGACGTATCCCCTTCATTGGACAGTCTTGCTGGTAGCGCCTCATACTTAAGCCTTTGTTGTTCAGGCACTATGGGCAGGTCATCAGGATTGGACTGTGCCACGTTATAATCTGACGGAGAAACCGAAGTGCCGCTGTCTAGATTTTGTTCGTCAGATGTAATTGTACGCCTGGACATATAACCCGCAATGTCGCTTCTTTGCTTTAGCAAAAGCGTAAGTTCTTCATCAATGGACGCAATGCCTGTGCGCGTTTTAAATTCGTACAAATCCTGCGTAGCCTTTTCCAGTTTCATCTTACTTGTTTCGGCCTGCTCTCTCAAAACATCCAACTGCGGATTTCCAAAAACTTCCGACTGTTTTTCCAAAAACAAGTTTACCAGGTTTTTTAGCAGGATATTGGCTACGGCAGGGTCTGAGTTAAGAATTCCGATCCGTATAACCCCAGCATCGCTTTCGGTGCCCGTTATCACACTCTTTTGAAAAACCTTAACAGCAGCCGTCATTTTTTCTTCATCGCTAATATCGAGGGAGTCAATTTTGGGGTAGGCTTTTTTTATTGTTATTTCACGCAACAATGTTTCTGCCAGATCACGGCTGGACAGAATGTTAAGATTTGATTGGACAAGTCCGCGCTTTTCCTCTGCGGATAAACCGCCCTGATATCTGGCGTCTAGCAACACCTCAGGTCTTGCATCCTGCCCAAACTTTACGAGCAAGGTGGCATCGCTTTGATAAAGACGATGCGCACCCAGAACATAGATGAATCCTATTAATGTTATTGGTATAAAGACCAGCATAAATTTCCAGATTTGGCGAAACATTGTGCTCACCGCACTACGAACATCCATCTGAACTAACATGTTTGATCCTTTCAAAACGCTATTAAAAGCGCGGTCCTTATTAACGATTAAGCTGATATGATGCACCCAAAGAAGGTGAAACATATTGCTGTATATATTGTTGGTATGTTTTGAACGTGAGGGCCGCGCCAGATTTGGGGACAAAAACGACATCGTAAGGGGAAAGCCTTACATCTTTCATAGGGTCGCCGCCCTGTGTCGCTCCTTCATAGTCAGCCAGATATGTTTTCGATTTATCGCCCGCGCCACGACGCAGAATCAAAACATTCTTGGCATTCGCAGAGTTTAATGTGCCGCCAGCCCGTGCAATGGCCTGTGTTAGAGTTAAGGCTGGCCCCACAACAATAAATTCTCCAGGGTTTGAAACCTCACCCATCACGTACACGCGTGTAGGGGCAAAAGAGCGAATGATGGTGGAGATTTGGGGGTTTTTTAACTCTTGCCCGTAAAGGGATTTTAGGTTGTCGTTTACTTCTTTTACAGTTTTGTCATAAACAAGAATGTCTTCGAACATAGACGTGGATATCATTCCATCTGGGCGGACGGTAAGAGTCTCATCAAGCTCGGGATTTAAGCGCAGTTTGATGTCTAAAATATCTCCAACCTGTATGCGATAAGCGGGAAGGGCGCGGGCCGCAGGCGCTTGAGGTGTTTGGGTTGTAAGAGGGGGAACATTGCTATAATCAGCACAACCAATAAGGGAAAATGTCATAAGCAACATGCAAAAAAACCTGCGCCACAGGCATGAAGTTTTGTTGTACTCTGCTTTTTGCGTGTCTGTACTCGTTAGCACCATGACAAAACCCTTGGTAAATGTTTGAAATCAACCAAGGGTTTAAAGGAAAATCTCCCAGAAATCAAACATTTTCAGGGAATTGAGATTTGTCTTCGTGAATATTAGCTTTGAATGCGCAGGCTGTTTTCTACAGATTCACGCCGCATGATGCGCACATAACGAATAATGTATGGCGATGCGAACACAACTGATGCCAAGAAATACCCCAATACCATGTAAACCATAACGTTTCTCCTTATTATTGCTGACTATAGTGCCAGAGAAAAAATGGTTAATCATGCGGCATTGCACCAATTCTGTGGTGCAATGCGGCGCAAAACCTGCCGCGTTGCGGTAAGTGCTTTATACATATCAATATTATTTAATTCTTACGGAAATAGGCCTGTGGACAACTATTTTGTGTCAGGAAACTTTTAAGGATCTTAGCTAAAAAGTGGAGGCACGAGCGGGAGTCGAACCCGCCTACGAGGATTTGCAGTCCTCTACATAACCGCTCTGACATCGCGCCATCCAAGGTTCTAGTTGTTAGAGGAGAGATGGCCATGCTGTCAATCTTAAAAAGCAGGCGCTTTTATCCCTAAAACGGGCTGGTAAGACGTATTTTTTTAAGATAAAAATTAAATACAGAATGTCACCCAATTTTTTCAGGAAAATTTAAAAATGCAAGAATATCAAGCCGCCCGCGAGAACATGGTGGACAGCCAGATTTACCCGATGGGTGTTGTAAGCGCTGGAGTGCTGGACGCGTTTCGCACCATTCGTCGTGAGGAGTTTGTGCCCGCAGACAAACGTGCCGTGGCTTACACAGACGAGGATTTAAGCCTTGGCCACGGACGCTCTTTAATGGAACCTGTAACGCAGGCAAGGCTTATACAAGCCCTTGTGCCCGCACCAACGGACAAGGCCATGGATATTGGCTGCGCCACTGGCTATTCATCCGCTATTTTGGCTGGGCTATGTGCAAAGGTCATTGCCGTGGAGCCAAACACAAATTTTCTGGCCGAAAGCCAGAAAAACTGGGCGCGTCTTGGCTATGGCAATATCGTGGCCCATAACGCCTCTTTTTCTGAAGGGTGCGCACAAAATGCGCCCTACGACATTATCCTCGTAAATGGCAGTGTTGCCAAGATTCCGCCAAGCCTTGTGGATATGCTGGGCAAAGGCGGGAGAATGGCGGTCATTGTAAAGACGCCCACTGACAAGATAGGCCGCGCCGTGCTTGTCACAAAAGATTCAAATGGCATTGTGGGGCAGAGGGTTATTTTTGATGCCGCTGTTCCATATTTGCCAGGGCATGAACCTGCCAATGAGTTTGTTTTTTAGGGGTTTATAACACTTCCTTCATAATAGATGAGGAAAAGTCAGTTACAGACCTTTGACATTACAGATTCTATCATAGACACTGATTCCGATTATAAACTTTTAAAATTCATAAGACCGAATGGCCGATAAAACACCAGAGCAGGAACCATCAATTGAGGAAATACTGGCTTCAATACGCCAGATTATATCCGATGATGATGAAAAAGATCCATCCGAGGATGCGGAGCCTGTGGAAGCGCAAGCCGTGAAAGAAGAACCTGCGGTTGAGCCTGAGCAAGAGGTTGAATCCTCTATGCCTGAAGAAGAGCCGCTTGATGATGACGAGGACGATGTTCTGGAGCTGACCGACCCTATAGAGGACGAGACTGATTTTGAAATTGACCTTCAGGAGCATGAACAGGCTCCTGCGACAGAAGAGGTAGAGATGGAAGCCACCGCCATGCCAGACAACAATAACAGCGATATTTTAACCGAGGCCGCGAAGGCGGCAACCATATCCAGCATGGCCAAACTGGCGGGAAACATGCCCATCACCCGCCACCGCGAGTATGGCAACATAACGCTGGAAGATCTGGTGCGCGAGATGCTCCAGCCCATGCTCAAGGACTGGCTGTCCGAAAGCCTGCCGCCTATGGTGGAGCGTATGGTACAAAAAGAGCTGGAAAAGCTTGCCCGTCAGGCTCAGGACGTTTAAGTTATACCCTCAATTTACGAGGGAATAATGTTAGAAAAAACCATCGATATTAAAGACGTTGAAGCCCGCTTGTATAAAGAATGGGAAGAATCTGGTGCGTTTAAGGCGCAGCCAGAAAGCAACGCCGCGCCATATACCATTATGATGCCGCCGCCAAATGTGACAGGCAGCCTTCACATGGGGCATGCGCTAAACTCAACACTTCAAGATATTATGATCCGCTATAACCGGAGTCGCGGCAAGGACGTTATGTGGATGCCAGGCACAGACCATGCGGGCATTGCCACGCAGATGGTGGTGGAACGCCAGCTGGACGCAGAAGGCTTGAAACGCCAAGACATGGGACGCGAAGCTTTTTTGAAACGCGTGTGGGAGTGGAAAGCCTATTCAGGCGGCACCATCACATCACAAATCCGCCGTCTTGGCTCGACCCCTGACTGGAGCCGCGAAGCTTTTACGATGGATGAGAATTTGTCCAAAGCGGTCGTCAAGGTTTTTGTACAACTGTACAAAGATAATTTGTTGTATCGTGATAAGCGTCTTGTGAACTGGGATCCGAGATTCCAGACTGCTGTGTCGGACATTGAGGTTGAACACAAAGAGATTAAAGGCAAGCTTTATCATTTCATCTATCCTGCAGAAGATGGAAGCTTTGAAATCCACATTGCAACAACCCGCCCTGAAACCATTCTGGCCGACGGCGCGGTGGCGGTTCATCCTGATGATGAGCGATATAAAGACTTGGTTGGCAAATTTGTTGTTGTCCCTGTTGTCAACCGCATCATCCCCATTATTGCCGATGAGTATGTTGACCCTACATTTGGGTCAGGCGCGGTTAAAATTACGGCGGCGCATGACTTTAATGACTTTGAAGTTTACAAACGCCACAAAGGCAAAGTGGATATTGCCCTTATCAACCTGCTGACGCCCGATGGCAAGATGAACGAAAACTGCCCAGAAGAGTATGTGGGGCTGGACCGTTTCAAGGCGCGTGAAAAAGTTATAAAAGATTTTGATGACCTTGGTTATCTGGAAAAAGTCGTCAATCATGTCCACCAAGTGCCGTATGGTGACCGCTCTGGCGTCGTGATTGAACCATACTTGACAGACCAATGGTATGTGGACGCAAAAACAATGTCGCAGCCTGTTGTGGCTGCCATCAAGGCTGGCAAGACAGAAATGATTCCCAAAAACTGGGAGCAGATAACATTCAACTGGGTTGATAATCTTCAACCCTGGTGCGTATCGCGCCAGTTATGGTGGGGTCATCAAATTCCCGCATGGTATGATGAAGAGGGCAAAGTCTATGTTGCCGAAAACGAAGAAGATGCCCAAAGGCAAGCGGGGGATAAAACACTCACCCGTGACAACGATGTGCTTGATACATGGTTTTCAGCCGCGCTGTGGCCGTTTTCAACACTTGGCTGGCCGAACAAGACGCCAGAGCTGAATAAATATTACCCTGGTGATTTGTTGATTACTGGCTTTGACATCATCTTCTTCTGGGTGCTTCGCATGATGATGATGGGCATCCATTTTATGGGTGAGGTGCCGTTCAAAAAAGTTTATCTGCATGCGTTGGTGTTGGATGCCAAGGGGCAGAAGATGTCCAAATCAAAAGGCAATGTGATTGACCCATTGACGCTGATTGAAAAATTTGGAGCGGATGCTTTGCGTTTTTCCATGTCTGCTTCGGCGGCGCAAGGGCGTGACATTCGTATGTCTGAAGAACGTGTCGAAGGATACAGAAACTTTACAACCAAGCTTTGGAATGCGGCGCGTTATTGCGAAATGAATGATGCGTTCCCAAAGGATGGCTTTGACTCATCATCCGTAAAAAACATCATTAACCAATGGATTATTGGCGAAGTTACCAAGACGGCCAAGGGAATAGAAGAGGGGCTAGGCGCGTATAAATTTAATGAAGCTTCTGCCGCCATCTATCAATTCACGTGGGGGACGTTCTGTGACTGGTATCTGGAATTTACAAAGCCTTTAATGGCCAATGGAACAGAAGACGTAAAATCAGAAGTGAAGGCTACGACAGGTTGGGTTTTGGAGCAAATTTTGCGTCTATTGAACCCCTTCATGCCGTATGTCACCGAAGAATTGTTTGCCAACATTGCAAAACGCAACAAAGACGAAAAACTTTTAACCAGTGAGTGGCCATCTTATGATTCTTTGAGTGCCGACAAGTCTGCTGACGATGAAATATCATGGCTGCAAAAGACAATCTCGACTATTCGCTCGGTGCGCTCAGACATGAACGTTCCCGCAGGCGCAAAAATCGCCATGGTGGTCGAAGATGCCGATGAAACTACAAAGGGACGTCTAAAAACTTACGATGCTGTTATCAAACAGATGGCGCGATTGGAATCGATTGGTCTTTTGTCTGGCACGCCCCCAAAGCAATCCATCAAAGCCATTGTTGACGAAGCCACATTGATTTTGCCGATTGCGGATTTGATTGATTTGGACAAAGAGCGTGAACGCCTTCAAAAACAGATTGCCAAATTGCAAGACGACATCCGCAAGACGGATGACAAGCTGGGCAACGAACAATTTGTGGCCAACGCCCCGCAGGAAATTCTGGAAGAATTCAAAACGCGCAAAATTGAAGCACAAAGCATGATTGACAAGCTTAATACGGCTTTGTCACAGCTAGCCGCTTAGACTACATGTAACCCATGCGCTCCTTTTACGGGTATCCCGTGCAACGAAAGGTCATAGCCCCGCATAAGGCGGAGGTGACGTTTTTTTGGCAAGACACATAAAAAAACCGCCCAATACTGGGGCGGTTTTTTGTTTCTCTGACTAATTCCTAGTCCTATTTCTTGTCGTCTGACGCACCGCCAGACAATAAAGAGCCGTACTTGTTTTCGAATTTTTTGTGCTGTTGTTTTTCAACAACTTTTTGCGTTCCGACCTGCCAGGCTGGGTGGGACTATGGATCAACGTCCAATCTCTTAGAATCTCCAGCCTTGCCCATGCAAGAGCGGGTCTTGTATTCAGTCCCATCTGTCTGAACGATGGTGATTTCGTGGTAGTCTGGATGAATATCAGCTTTCATTTTGGCAATCCTTTGTATAAATTCTGGCCTTCTTCTAGGGGATTTAAAAGGAAATTGCAAGCAAATGTGGTGGCAGCCAGACAATTTTAAGCATCAACGCCCTTATCTCGAGGCCAGATCGGCCATAATACGGGAAATCCGTCGGTTTTTTGATGGGGATGGGTTTACGGAAGTAGAAACCCCCATCCTTCAAACCTGCCCAGTGATTGACGCCCATATCCGCGCCTTCGGCACGGATATGCTGGGCGTGGATGGCAATCTGAAACGTAAAATGTACCTGCATACCAGCCCCGAATTTGCCATGAAAAAGCTTATGGTGGCGGGCATGGAGCGAATTTACCAGATTTGCCATGTTTTCAGGAACGCCGAAGGATCGTCCCGCCATAGTCCCGAATTTACCATGATTGAATGGTATAGAACGGGCGCCGACTACAACGACATAATGCGCGACTGCGAGGGACTGCTCCGCGCTGTGGCCCGAAAGGCAGACATTAAAAAATTTATTTATAAGCAGTTTGGCTGTGACCCTTTTGAACCCTTTGAAAGGCTTACGGTGCGGGATGCATTTTTGCGCTATGTCGGGTTTGATGTGGCAGATTTTCTGGATGATACAGCCGCTTTTCGTGAAAAGGTGAGGGGCTGTGGCATAAGGGTGGCCGAGGGCGATCAATGGGATGACTTATTCTTTCGCGTTATGGATTCAAAGATTGAGCCAAATTTGGGTATGCTCCGCCCCACATTTATCTGCGATTACCCCATAGCGATGGCTTCATTGTCCAAATCAAAGGCGGATGACCCCAGATTCGCCGAGCGGTTTGAGCTTTATGTTTGCGGTATTGAGCTTGCCAACGCCTTTAGCGAGCTGACAGACGCATCCGAGCAGGTGCGCCGCTACCACATTGAGATGGACATCAAGGAACGTCTTTATGGCGAGCGTTACCCCTTGGATGAAGACTTCATAGCCGCCCTGGAATTTGGCATGCCGCAAAGCGGGGGGATTGCTTTGGGCATAGACAGGCTTATTATGCTGGCCACGGGCGCGCCCGACATTCAAACCGTTTTATGGTGCGGAAAGCCCTGATCATGAAAAATATTTTTGCCTTTGTATTTACCGCTTTTCTTTTATCAGGGTGCGCCAGCAGCCATATTGTCCCTGATGCCATTAACCCTTTTTCAGAACCTGATGTTGCGGGCTGTGAATATTACGACAGCGGCCTGGCGTCATGGTATGGCAATGAAATGGCCAAGGGGCGTGATAAAAACGGGAACTACATTTTCAACCCAACCGCGAGTGGTGAAAAATTTGTTCCAGAAGGTATTACAGCCGCTCACAGGACGCTGCCCTTTGGTACCCTTGTGCGCGTTGTACGTGACCGTCCCAATACCAACTCCAATGGGATTGTCGTCCGCATCAACGATCGCGGGCCTTTTGTGCGAGGGCGTATTATAGATTTAAGCCGCGGCGCATCACGCGCTCTTAAAATGCCAGACACGCAGCCCGTTAAGATTTATCTTTGTAAATAATAGATACCACCTGCCACATTTCGCCACAAAATCATCACACAATGGGGATGATTGGCCATGTCCATGTCACATTACCCATTCATAAACGCGCCAATAAAAACACTTGGCCCGAATGGAACCCTTACCTAATGACATCACCTTTAAAAACCTTAGCTTCCGCCTTTGCCCTGTCAGCATCTATCGCAACCCAATCTATGGCTGACGTTAAGGTTGTGGAGCCTATCCAACCAGAAGATTGTAACCAACTTGTCGCAAAAGGTGAGGCATCCTGGTATGGGGAAGAGATGGCCATAGGACGGGACAAAAATGGACGCCGTTTATATTATCCAACAGCAAATGGGGACAAGTTTAACCCGAATTTGTTGACGGCCGCATTTCCTGACCAAAACTACCTTGGGCGCTATTTCCTTGTAAAGGGGCTGGGGGAAGAAGTTATTGTCTATGTTAACGACATTGGCCCTTCCAGAGAAAATCCTAATACAAAACATAGAGTTATTGATTTGGCGCGCGGTGCAAAAGAGGTCTTGGGTATGGACGGCAAGGCGCAAGTTAAGGTTTACGCCTGTAATTCTTAATCAAATTTGATTCTCATTTCCAAAAGGCGTAGATGTAAAACATGCTACGCTTTTTGTTTATGTTGGCTATTTTTATATGCGGGGCGGGGCAAAATGCCCGCGCGCAGCAGTGTGTCCTACCCCTTGAGCAAGGGCGCGCCAGTTGGTATGGCAGTAAGTTTGAAGGCAAGAAGACAGCGAATGGCGAAATATTTGCAGCTTCTGCTTTTACAGCCGCGCATCCATCCGTTCCCTTTGGTACATACCTGAAAGTTGAAAACATTAAAAACGGACGCTCCGTCCTTGTAAAAGTAAATGACAGGGGGCATTTTGCGCCCTCCCGCGTAATAGACTTAAGCGAAGCGGCGGCAAGGGAGATAGGTATTAGAAACAAGGGAATTGGCAGTGTTGTTGTTTACTCTTGCGATCCGTAAATCACTCACTCATTTGTTTTATAATTATCATTTGCGGGGTGTTGTTTTGCCGCATGGCAAGGGTTTTTTGTGCCGTTGAGTGGGTAGGCGGTCACTATGTCATCCATTTCCCTGTCAAGCACAACGCGGACACGCACATCATCCACAGTCTGTTGGGCCGTGTAATAGCCATTGCTTTCTTGCTTCCAAGATAAATTGTCATTGGCCGCAATTTGCTTGACCGTACTTATAACTTTAGTCTTATCCCATGCTTTGGGAAACTCTGTCTTGCAGGGCTTGCCAACGCCATTTAGGTGGCCGCCGCCGCGTGAATCCCCATATAAAATGTGAATCTCTCTGCTTTTTGATAGCTTAACGTCATGCTCTATTGGTGACGACGAAAGTGAAGAAGGTGTTTTGAAAACAAGGTCTTTGAGCTGGGCAAGTTTTTCGCTGCCGCCAAAAAGCACAAACAAAAGAATGAGAAGCAATAACCCTTTGCGCGTTTTAAACATTTTATAATGATGTGAACTCTTCTACACGCAAAGATGTTCCGTCCAGTGCTGTTACAATGACCTTTGTTCCCGCCGCCGCATCTTTTTCAGACACCACTTTCCAGCGCGTATCATCAACATTCAGCTCTCCCACACCGTTCACAATATCTTTTGCCAAGGTGAAGTGGCGCCCGACATATTGTTGGCCACGCTTGTTCATGCTGGAAATGGGTGTAGAGCCCGGGTTCTTTTTACGATAAGCCTGCCAGCCAAAGGCAAACCCCACGGACAGCACGGCCCATAGCAAAATAAATATGGTGGGCGTTGTGGTTGGCATAATAAAGACCATAATGCCCACCAGCAATGCAGCAAGACCTGGCCATAAAAATATAGCGCTGGGTAGTAAAATTTCAAAAACAATCAATGTCAGGCCAAAAACAAGCCAGTGCCAGTATGTAAGATTTTGTAAAATCTCCATAGCATTACCCTTTCTTGCCTACAGCGTCTTTCACAAGGTCTGCGATGCCAGCAATAGACCCCATTATGCCCGTAGATTCCATGGGCATAAAAATAGTTTTTTGGTTGGGGGAATTTGCGAATTCTTTTAAGGCATCAACATATTTTAGTGCCACGAAATAATTAATGGCCTGAACATTTCCGCCTTTGATAGAGTCTGACACCATTTGCGTGGCTTTGGCTTCAGCTTCGGCAGAACGTTCACGCGCTTCCGCATCTCTAAAAGCGGCTTCTTTACGACCTTCCGATTCCAGAACGGCGGCCTGCTTTTCCCCTTCGGCACGAAGAATCGCGGCCTCACGTTGACCAGAGGCTTCTAGTACGGTGGCGCGCTTATCACGCTCTGCCTTCATTTGGCGCGCCATGGAATCTACCAAATCACGCGGCGGGGCAATGTCTTTAATTTCTATGCGTGTGACCTTTATGCCCCAAGGCGCGGTGGCATCATCAACAATGGAAAGCAGGCGGGAATTGATATGATCACGTTCGGACAACAACTCATCAAGCGTCATAGACCCCATCACAGTACGCAGGTTTGTCATGGTGAGGTTTAGGATAGCATTTTCCAAGCCGCGCACTTCATAGGCAGCCTTGGCGGCATCAAGCACCTGATAGAACACAACGCCATCAACCTTTACAAGCGCGTTGTCTTTTGTGATGACTTCTTGAGAGGGAACATCAAGAACCGTTTCCATCATGCTTACTTTTGCGCCAACGCTGTCTATAAGGGGCACAATAAAATTCAATCCTGGGAATAATGTTTTAGTGTAACGACCAAATCGCTCAACTGTATATTCCATCCCTTGCGGCACAGCCTTAACGCCCTTGACGATGATAACGATGGCCAAAAAAGCGATAACAATAACAAACGGTTCCATAAAAAATCTCCTCCTGATGTGGTCAGGAGGAGAGTATAGAGCAGTTTTGCTATGCGGCCAAGGATTTACCAGCCGAACGAAGGTCGGCAAAGGCTTCATCCATACGTTTTACCAAGCCTTTTTCGCCTTCGCGCAACCAAACGCGTGGGTCATACTGCTTTTTATACGGTTTGCCGTTGTCGGGGTCTATTTGGTAGGCGAACGCTTTTTCATTATTCCAGACATATTTTCCGATGGATTCTGCGAACGCAAATTGCGTGTCCGTATCAATGTTCATTTTGAAGACACCATAGCCAAGGCTTTCAGTAATCTTGTCCTTTTCAGAGCCTGACCCCCCATGAAATACCAAATCAAGCGGGTTGTGACCCAATCCCTTTGCCTTGGTGATCAAATCTTGTGAGTTTTTCAAAATGTCGGGGCGAAGTTTGACATTGCCTGGTGAATAAACCCCATGCACGTTTCCAAAGGAGGCCGCCGTTGAGAAATGACCAATCGGGGCAAGTGTTTCATACGCAAGTAAAACATCTTCGGGTTGCGTGTATAGTTTGGCATTGTCGATATCGTCAGAGCCAACGCCATCTTCTTCGCCGCCTGTAACACCCAATTCAATCTCAATGCTCATACCCAATGGCACCATGCGTTTTAAAATGCGAGCGCATTCGGCCAAGTTTTCTTCGATTGGTTCTTCTGATAAATCTACCATGTGGGACGAGAAGAGGGGGAAGCCACGCTTTTTGAAAAACTCTTCCCCGTATGTCACCATAGCATCAACCCATGGGATAAGTTTTTTGTTGGCGTGGTCTGTGTGAAGAATAACGCAAATGCCGTAATGCTCTGCCAATGCATGTACATGAAGAGCCGCCGAAACCGCACCCAAAACCTTTGCCTGAAACGGGTCTGGAAAACCTTTTCCTGCATAAAACTCTGCGCCGCCGTTTGATAGCTGAACAATGACATCAGATTTGTTTTTGGCGGCAGACTCCATAACAGCGTTTACGGAATTTGTGCCAATAACATTGACGGCGGGAAGGGCGTACTGGCCTTCCTTGCAGGCTTTGATGAGGGTTTGGTAGTCTTGTCCCCAGACGACACCGGGTTTTAGTTTGGGCATTTTTGTTTCCTTATCTTTGCGTGAAACGATAATCTAAGCCGCTTTGCTTTGCGCGGCGTATCCGACTTCGTGCATTTTTGCGGCGGTATCCAGCATGCGGTTTGAAAAACCCCATTCATTGTCATACCAAGTCATGATGCGTACCAATTTGCCCTCAACCACTTTTGTCCCTTCGTAGGAGAATATAGACGAATGCGAGTCATGATTGAAATCGGATGATACCAATGGATCACTGTACGCGGCCAAAATATTAGTCATGTCGCCCAATGCTTTTTTTATGGCATTATTGACTTCTTCGACTGATGTTTCGCGCTTTGCTATAAATTTTAAATCCACAACGGATACGTTTGGTGTTGGCACACGCAAAGATACGCCATCAAGCTTTCCTTTTAGTTCAGGAAGAACTTTACCAACGGCCTTGGCGGCGCCTGTGGATGTTGGAATAATGTTAAGGGCGGCGGCGCGTGCGCGGTGAAGATCTTTGTGGAAATTATCAACCTTGTTTTGTTCTCCAGTGTATGAGAGTATGGTTGTCATGAAACCGCTTTCGATTCCGATAGCGTCATTCAAAACTTTTGCCACAGGGGCAAGGCAGTTTGTGGTGCATGATGCGTTAGACACAACAATATGTTCGGCTTTTAACTTGTCAGAGTTAACACCAAACACAACGGTCAGATCTTCTTCTTCAGCAGGGGCGGAGATAAGAACTTTTTTTGCGCCAGCTTGAATATGCATCATGGCTTTTTCTTTTTTTGTAAAAATGCCTGTGCATTCCAAAACGATGTCGATGCCCATTTCACCCCAAGGCAATTTTGTTGGGTCGCGTTCTTGCGTAACCACAACAGGCTTGCCATCAATCATCAATGTCTTGTCATCTTTAACTTCAACAGGAAACGGAAAGCGACCATGAACAGAATCATATTGAAGTAGGATTTTATTACCTTCCAGCGTTGCTAAATCATTGATGGCTACAAGCTCAACATCCTTGCGGCCTGATTCATACAAGGCGCGGGCGACAAGACGTCCAATTCTTCCAAATCCGTTGATAGCGACTTTTACAGCCATGTTATTTCCCTCTGTTTTGTTTGGGTTATTGACCATGATGTTCATAAATCACGTGGGCTGTGCATGCAATGGTTTTTCCTCTTGACCTAAGTGAGAATGATTATTAATACGTATATATCAATCATAGGAGATAAAATGATTCTGAAAAATAAAAACATCTTGGCTATTTCTTTCCTAAGTATTCTGGCCATAGGCAACCAAGCCCAAGCCTTCCCATACATTCACAGCCCCTATGTCGAAAAGGGTGAAACCGTCGTTGAACTTAAGACCGAATTCAAAGCCGATGATGCTGCTGATGATTCATGGGGCACAGAATTGGAGGCTGGTTATGGCGTAACAGATTTCTGGTTGCCAAAAATTGGGGTGGAATTTGAAGATGAGGGTGGCGATGAGGACGCCGAGGTTACAAAACTTTTTTTTGAAAACAAATTCCAGTTAGCACCGAAAGATTCTCTCTTTCTTGACCCAGGATTGTTGCTTGAGTACGCAAGAAGCCTGAATGGTGGGCAAGATGAGGTAGAGGCAGCCCTTTTGCTATCAAAAGAAGTAGGCAAATTCATGAACAAATCGGAAATTGGTGTCTCTAGAGCTTTTGGCGATGGACACGACCATGGAACCAGCTACGCCTTTTCGTATGGTCTATACTACGATTACAAGGAAGGTTTTGAATTTGGGGCAGAATGGTTTAGCAACTTTGGCGACTTTTCGGATAGCTTTGATGAGCAAGACCACAGCGTTGGCCCCGTTGCTATCTTTGACCTGACCGAGGGAACAGAGCTTGAAACAGGCGCGTTGTTTGGTGTGACAGATGCTGCGCCAGATGTTACACTTAAAGCTGTTCTGGAATTTGAGTTTTAGACCTCCGTCAGTGACATCCCGAACGCATGTGAGGGATCTTTTTAAGATTCCTCCTCGTTACACTCGTTCGGAATGACAAAATTACTTTTAGGAAAAAATGGCGGGGTTATTATCCCGCCATTCTTTTATTAACAGCCTCAACAATGGCCTCGCTCGTGATGCCAAAATGTTTGAAGAGTGTGCTGGCAGGCGCGGAATCCCCGAAAGATTTCATACCTATGAATATGCCGTGCGCCCCGATGATGGAATCCCATCCCTGACGAATGGCGGCTTCAACCCCGACTTTGGTGCTGTCATTGCAAATTAGGGACTGAACATATTCAGAAGATTGTTCAAAGAAAAGCTCAAAGCAAGGCACGGACACAACGCGTACGCCATCTCCCAGTTTTTCTGCGGCTGCCAGAGCCAGCTCAACTTCAGACCCTGAGGCAAAAATCGTTACCTTTGCCTTGCCTGCGCAATCTTTTAGAATATAGGCACCCTTGGCGCATTTGTTTTCTTCGGTCGCATCGGTGCGGACAGTTGGCAACCCTTGACGCGTTAAGGCAAGGACGGAAGGGGCTGTTGTTTTGCTCAAGGCAAGTTCCCAGCACTCAGCCGTTTCAACCCCATCGCATGGGCGAAACACATAAAGATTTGGAATAGCGCGAAGGGCTGCCAAATGTTCGACAGGTTGGTGCGTTGGCCCGTCTTCACCAAGACCAATAGAGTCATGGGTCAAGACATGGATAACGCGTTGCTTCATCAAGGCCGCCAAACGAATGGATGGGCGCATATAATCAGCAAACTGCAAAAATGTTCCTGAGTAAGGAATTACGCCACCATGCAGCGCCATGCCGTT
>CAUJHK010000083.1 GCA_963204715.1 Pseudomonadota bacterium
CCAAAGACGGCAAGGTTACCGACACAACCCGCATAGATCGTTTAAAAGACACGATTGATTATTTAACATCGCACGGTGCAAAAACTATTCTCCTGTCGCACTTTGGCCGACCAAAAGACGGGTTTGAGTCTGAATTTTCCCAAGAATTTCTGGCTCCTGTCTGCGCCAGAAGCTGGGGCAAAAATGTGGCCTTTGCCAAGGATTGCATTGGTGAAGTCGCACAAAATGCTATCGCCGCTTTAAAAGATGGCGAGATTGTCTTGCTGGAAAATGTGCGCTTTCACAAAGGCGAGGAAAAGAATGACCCCGCACTGGTAGCCGAATTTGCCAAGCTTGGCGACATCTATGTGAATGATGCGTTTTCTGCCGCGCACCGCGCCCACGCCTCCACCGAAGGGTTGGCGCATCGCCTTCCGACGGCGGCTGGGTTTTTGATGGAGGCAGAATTAAACGCCCTTAACAATGCGCTTGAGACACCCAAAAAACCTGTTATCGCCATTGTTGGCGGCTCAAAAATATCATCAAAACTTTCCGTCCTGAATAATCTTGTGAAAAAAGTGGACTATCTTTTCCTTGGCGGCGGCATGGCCAACACATTCTTGGTCGCACAGGGCATCGAAGTTGGAAAATCTTTATGTGAGCGCGACATGGTGGATGAGGCCAAAACAATTATGGCGACAGCTGCCAAAGCGGGCTGTGAAATACTGCTCCCCATTGACCGCGTGTGCGTGACAAAATTTGGGGAAAACGCGCCGTTCGAAATTCGTGATACCAACAACATGCCCGCAGATGAAGAAGCCGTGGACGTTGGCCCTGCCACAATAGAAAAACTCGAAGATGTTTTGGCGGGATGCAATACCGTCCTTTGGAACGGCCCGATGGGGGTTTTCGAAGTGAAGCCCTTTGACAAAGGCACCAATGATTTGGCGCGCGCTGTTTCATCCCTTACACAAAAAGGTGGACTTGTAAGCGTGGCGGGTGGCGGCGACACCGTATCCGCCCTTGAAAATGCTGGCGCGGCCAATGACTTTACCTACATCTCCTCTGCTGGCGGTGCTTTTCTTGAGTGGCTGGAAGGTAAAGAGCTTCCGGGCGTGGCCGCCCTCACCGCTTACAAGGCTGCCGCTTAAAAATAATGGCATAAAAAAAGAAAACTCCCGCCTTTTTTAAGGGCGGGAGAATTTTTATCTTTTCTTTGGAGGAAAAGCGTATCCGCGTTTAATGACGAAGTTTGTTTAAAACAAGTTTTGCATCGTCACTATGAATATCGTCATACATCATCATGATAGCAGACAATTCTTTATGATTTATTACCTTGCGTGACTGATGGCGAAATTTATCTGTCAAAAGATACAAGCTAACATACTCACCCTTTGACACGCCCAAAGCCCTACAGACACAAGCCAGCATTCTACCGCTCTCTTCACACACCGCCTTCTTTGCAGAATCAACAGGAATATTACAAAAGACAGCAAACTGTGTTAAAAACGATGCGTTTTGGCCACGGCGCAAATTGGCCACCATTGCAGGTATTTTCAGCTCACCACGCTGTTCCATGTTTCTGGCATAGCGCATCATATAATCAAAGTCATCCGTGTGGGATTCAGGCTTTTGATGCGACATTTCCAAGACGACATCATCAATCGCGCTCATAGCATCTTTAGAATCAATTCCGTATTTTTTCTTTAACGCTGCCTTTAACTCGTCACCGACAAACTCGTAAAGTTTTCCTGCAACCTCACGCGGCACATCGGCGCGTGACAACAGCGGCGCGGCCAGATCATCATGGTTTCTGGCCATGTCAGAAAAAATCTGGAAGGCGTGGCGTGTAAGCTTCACACCATTATTGTTGGAAAGGTTTACCGCAATCTGGAAGTCTTTTGTATCAGCCAAAGCATCAATAACATGGGCTGTGAGGTTGTCCCTGTGCGCTATAGAGCGGCCATGTTCGACACCTTTTGATTGCAGAATATATATCAAGTCCAAATCCTGTAACAAAGGGCTTTGCCTTAAAACAGGATCAGCCACTTCGATAGAATCATTCGCCAAACCCAGCACAACGCGCAACGGAACATTATCCATGGCCGCCAGACGCTCTGACAGCGCCGCGCGCAAATCCCTTTCGGCCTGTTTCATAAGCCCTAGTATGACGTCGGCAATAAGCTCTTTTTCGCGTTCCGAGAGTTTAACTTTGAGGAGATCCGTCATAATGGTGGCCAGTTCCATCCGCGCGTCATCAGACCCCTTCTCCCCCGCAAGAGAGTAAAGGTTGTGCGTGTCGTATAAACGGACAAGCAACGGTGCCACTTCTGGCGTCTTTTCTAAACCTTCGAAAGACATTTTCGTTCCCCAACTTCCATGTTAACACAAATTAATATGATTTGAAAAACTCACAAAAACCGTGCCTCCCTTGCTTTTTAGACGAAAAGAGTTTACACTGTCTTAAGTTTCGTACGAATTTTCCTAAAATTTTATATTTTTTCAAAAAACATCGTTCCTAAGACTTTTTTAAGCATTTCCTGCTAAGCTAAAGCTTCGGGATTTTTTACACAGGGCACAAACATGACTGTTATTTCAGGGTATCAGCAACAATCCATTCCTGCTTCCAACACCTTTCAGCCTGGTTCTACAGACACAGGCAAACGTGCGGATGAAGCAAAACCAGATAAGGCTGATTCCTCCACCCAGTCTGAAAGCTCTTCCCGCTCACAAGAAACCAGCAGAAAAGACGAGCTGAGCGCAACATACCGCGCCGATGAAAGCTCCCGCTCCCGCGATACGGGCAGCGTCAGCTCAAGCTCTTCTCGCGGGACACAGCTGGACATTACGGCTTAAGAAAGCAAACTTTACAAAAAAGGCACCTTTTGGTGCCTTTTGTTTTTTGGTTTACCAGTCGTTGCCTACTGAAACGCCACTTCGTTGAAGGACCGCAATTTACGGCTGTGAAGGCGTTCTGAGCCAATCCCCCGAAGAATTTCCATGACACGCAGGCCAATGCGAAGGTGCTGCTCCACGCGCTCTCTGTAAAAGCTATCGGCCATACCGGGGAGCTTTAATTGCCCATGAAGTGGTTTGTCGGATACACAAAGCAATGTTCCATACGGCACGCGGAACCTAAACCCATTTGCCGCAATCGTTCCTGACTCCATATCCAAAGCAATGGCGCGTGATTGGGAGAGCTTGACGTTTTGGCGAATGGAAGATCGCAATTCCCAGTTCCTGTCATCCACGGTGGCGACAGTCCCCGTGCGCATGATCTTTTTCAAATCATAGCCTTTAAAACCCGTGATTTCAGCCACGGCCTGCTCTAGCGAGACTTGAATTTCGGCCAATGCGGGGATGGGAATGCTCGGATGCAAATCATGGAACAGCACATTGTCCTCACGCAAATACCCATGCGCCAAAACATAATCTCCCAGACTTTGAGAGTTTCGAAGCCCTGCGCAATGGCCAAGCATCAACCATGCATGTGGGCGAAGCACGGCCACGTGGTCAGTAATGGTTTTTGCGTTTGAAGGGCCGACACCAATATTCACCATGGTAATGCCAGACCCATCAGGGCGCTTTAAATGATAAGCGGGCATTTGCGGCAAACGTTTCAGGCTTGCCCCTGTCTCGTCTTTTCCACGTGAATCTACATGAATGTTTTTGTTCACGGTGATTTTATCACCCGGCTCTACGAACGATGAATATTCCAGTCGCGCTTTCTTAACCGATGGGTCGGATGTCTCGTTCATCATGTCGGTCGCAATTTTTGTAAACTCATCAATATAAAACTGATAGTTGGTAAAAATCACATAATTTTGAAAATGTGCGGCCTTGGTGCCCGTATAATGTTTTAAGCGCATCAAGGACAAATCTGCCCGCGGCGCGGGAAACAGCGACAGCGGCCACGGGTCGCCATCTTTGGGGCGGTACACACCATTGGCAATTTGGTCATCCATCAAGGATAAATCAGGCTGGTCAAATATGGCTGGCAAGGATTCCATTTGTGCATGCGTCAAGTCCCGCTCCAAATGAAAATCTTCTCCCAAGGCAAAGTGAAGTGGAATAGCGACATCCGACAAACCAACCTCAACCGCCACGCCGTGATTTTTTAACAACAGCGAAATCATGTTTTTATAATATTCATCAAAGATGTCGGGACGCGTGACGGTGGTTTCGTACACGCCTGGGCGCGTGACAAACCCGAACGCAAGCCTCGTATCAGGGCGCGTGGCTGTGTCCGTCTTGATTCGGATAAAGGGGTAATACCCGCGCACATGCTTTTCTTTAAGTGAGCCTTGCGCAAACGCCGCGAAGGATGTGCGCAGATGGGCAATGTTCCCGTCATAGATTTCGACTATGGCGGCAAGGGCATCTTCAGCGTTTTTGTATGATTTTGTTTTATAGGGCTTTAGTATGTTCAACATGTCCCATATTAGCCCAAAAAGGTTAAAATTTCAATGAATTAAGACGCAACCCCCATCAACGCATCCGCAAACTCCTGCGCCTGAAAGGGGCTTAAATCCTCTATTGTCTCGCCAACGCCCACCGCATGGATGGGAATACCAAACTCCTGCGCCAGACTAACAACCACCCCGCCTTTGGCAGAGCCGTCAAGCTTGGTCACTACCAGCCCTGTGACATCCGTGGCTTCTTTGAAAACGGATACTTGGCTATGGGCGTTTTGCCCCGTCGTGGCATCCAAAACCAACAATGTTGCATGAGGGATATTGGCATCCTGTTTTTTCAATACACGGACAATCTTTTTCAATTCATCCATCAAATTTGATTTGTTTTGCAGGCGTCCCGCCGTATCAATCATCAAAATCTCAACACCATCGGCGCGTGCTTTTTCATAGGCCTCATAGGCGACAGCGGCGGAATCTGCCCCCAAATCCTTCTTGAACAAGGGCACATGCGCACGCCCTGCCCAAACATCCAATTGATCAACCGCCGCCGCACGGAACGTATCCGCCGCCGCAATCATCACGTTTAGATGTTCTTTTATATGCCATTGATACGCGAGTTTGCCGATGGTCGTTGTTTTGCCCGCACCATTCACACCGCAAACAAGAATAACAAAAGGGCCACTGGCAGGTTTTTCGATAACCAGAGGCTTTGCCACAGGGCTGAGCATGTTGGCAACAATCCCAGCCAAGGCGGCTTTGACCTGCGTTGCCCCAATGTCCTTATCAAACTTTAGGGTCGAAAATTCGGATATAATTTTCGCGGATGTTTTTGGGCCGATATCGGACGTTATAAGCAAATCTTCCAAATCTGCCAGCGTATCCTCATCCAGCTTGCGCTTGGTAAAGATGTCAGTAATGCCCTGCCCCAAGCGATTCGTGGATTTAGACAGGCCTGATGTCAGGCGCGAAAGCCAGCCCCCTTCATCCGAATGGTCGGATAGCTCTTGCGCCTCTTGGGCGTCATCCGAGGCGGTGTGGGCTGGTGTGGGTGTGATGCTTAACTCATCCAGAATTTCCGAAGAGGTCTCATCCAGCTCATGCTGAATAAAATCAGGTGTTAGCTCAGCCGTGTCCTCTTGTGGTTCTAGCGCGGGCTCGCCAGCGTGGTGAATGACTTCTTCGTCCTTCGCTTCTTGCTCTTGCGCGCCTTCGTTCTTCTTTTTTCGCCAAAATACCATTAGACCCCTAACATGAGAGTCTTTTGCGTGAGTGTAAAGGGGCAAAGAAGAATTTATATATGGCTGCGTTATAATGAAAACGGACGCACAATTCGGACGCTTCCCGACGAAAGCCGAACAATGCGTGCCCGCCCTATGCCTTGTACGTTTTCCTCAAAACGCGACGAAAGCGCATTTAATTTAACATCAACATTTTCTAAAATGGCCGTAAGCCTGTGGTCTAAATCCGCCAGAGTGTCGTTTGATTTATCAAATGGCATTAGGTTCTTTCTTTTATATGTGTTTAGAGGGAAGCAGCAGATTTCGCTCGGTGAAAAGTAGTTTAGGATAGGTTTGCAATAAAAATAAGGCTGGGCTGTGTTGATTTTATGACACGGTTGCCAGAAGCCGCCCATCGCGCACTTCTTGTGTGTGGACGGATACCAAAGAGCCAGCAGGAAGCGTACGATCAAGCTGTACGGGTGCAAAATGTTCTGTATGTCCAAAATTGTCTTTTTCAACAATGACTTGTCGTAATTGTTTCACGTGAAAATTAAGGAAATTGGTTAACTGTATGTCACCTTTCGCGCGCAAACGTGCCGCACGTTCCTTGCGTACTTCTGGAAATATCTGGGGCATTTTGGCAGCAGGCGTGCCTGGGCGCTCGGAATAAGGAAACACATGCAAAAACGTCAGGTTACATTCATCTACTATATCAAGCGTGTTTTGGAACATCTCTTCGGTTTCGGTGGGAAAGCCCGCAATGATGTCTGCCCCAAACGCCATGTCAGACCTGTATGTACGTGCCCGCGCCGCCATGGCTATGACATCATCCCGCAAATGGCGGCGCTTCATGCGTTTGAGTATCATATCATCCCCTGCCTGCAGGCTTAAGTGCAGATGTGGCATCAAACGTGGCTCTTCGGCTATCAAACGCCATAAATCACCGTCTATCTCTACAGGGTCAAGGGATGACAGGCGAAGGCGCGGCAATTCAGGCACCAAAGCCAGAACACGCCTTATCATTTGCCCCAGGCTGGGCGCCCCCGGCAAATCCGCCCCGTACGAGGTGACATCCACCCCCGTCATGACAATTTCGTTATAGCCCGCCTCGACCAACGCCTTCACCTGACTGGCAATTTCCCCAATCGGCACCGAGCGTGAATTCCCGCGTCCATAGGGGATGATGCAGAACGTACAGCGGTGGTCACACCCGTTTTGTACCTGAATAAACGCCCGCGCGCGCCCCTCAAACCCCTCTACCAGATGGGAGGCGGTTTCTGTTACAGACATGATATCATTGACCAAAACACGCTCGGGGGCAGTATTTCCCCATGTTTGCGCCTTTAGTTTGAGGTCATTGCCTATAATTCTGTCAACTTCGGGCATTTCGGCATACATTTCTGGTGAAATCTGCGCCGAACAGCCCGTAACAATGATTTTTGCGTTCGGATTGTCCTTTTTTGCGCGCCGAATGGCTTGGCGCGCCTGTCTTTCAGCCTCTTTCGTGACTGCACAGGTGTTAAAGATAATGGTGTCCCCACCCATTCCAGCCTTTTGGGCGTGGTCGCGCATCACTTCAGATTCATAGGTGTTGAGCCTGCAGCCAAAGGTCACGAGTTGTGGGGAATTGTCTTGTGTCATGATGGCTGTCTATAGCCCGATTGGGACCGCCACGTCAAAGAAAAACCTGCACGACTAGAACCCAAACCCGACACCCGTATAAACGCCAGAGTGTACGCCCACATGGCCGAAATCGTTTTCGTAACGCAACCGCTCATTCTGGTCCAGCAAATCCATGCAAAACTGCATGGCGTCCGTGCCTGGCTTATTCCCCTTCGCAAGGCATTTTCTAAAGTGCGGATCGCAGTTAATGTTTCGCCTTAAGACTTCATCATTAATCTTTGAATATGAACGATAATTATTCTTCATATCGCACACTGAATCATCTGACAATTGAGCGATTTGATCATCCGTCATGTTCATGGCTGGCGAGGCGCAAGAGGCCAAAACCAGCACCCCCAAGACGTATAGTATCGAAATTAAAAAATTGCGTTTCATTCTAATACAAAGCTCCCTTCAAAAACGTACGCCACTGGGCCCGTCATATAAACATGGTTGTTTGCTTCCCGCCATTCAATCCCCAAATCACCGCCATCCAACGTGACCAAAACTTTCCGCCCCGTCAGTCCACGACGAATGGAAGCGACCGCCGCCGCGCAAGCGCCCGTTCCGCAGGCCTGTGTGATGCCCGCCCCGCGCTCCCAAACACGCATGCGCAGATGGTTTTTTGAGAGCATACTCACGTATTCAACATTCGTTCGGTCTGAAAACAGTTCATTATGTTCTACTTTTACCCCAATCTTGTCCACATCTATGTCCTCAGCATCCTCACAAAAGAACACACAATGCGGGTTGCCCATAGACACGCCAACGGGGTCACCCTCAAGCGGTAAATGAAGCGTATCACATTGTTTTGAAAGGGTAATGTCTGACCATTCCAGCTTTGGAGCCCCCATATCCACACAAATCTGGCCGTCTTCTTCCCCACGCGTACAAGCCAGAACACCAGAAATTGTCTGGATACTGCAAGAATCCTGCTCTTTTTCGGCCATAATAAGGTCAGCGACGCATCGCGTGGCATTTCCACAGGCACCCGCTTGCGACCCATCGGGGTTGAAAATCCGCATAAAAACATCTGCATCAGACGAATGTTTCTCTAATATAATAAGCTGATCACACCCAACCCCACGCCGACGATCCGCAATCCAGCGTACGTCCCCACCAGAAATAGCCAAGCCGTTCTCACGCCCGTCTAAAATAACAAAATCATTGCCAAGGCCATGCATTTTTAAAAACGATATATTCATGGATACCATCCTAGAGCCTGCCTTGGCATTTGCAAGGGGTGTTCTTGCGAATGATTTTTAAACTCAAGTTATTGTAATTAATATATTTTTCTTGTTATAGGCCCATTAAAAGCCTATGGTTTGGCCATGAAAAACACCCCCCACCATCACCATAAAGGTGAAGAAAAGCATTTTACATCTGCCGAGGTGGTGCGCGATGTGGTGATTGGCATGGCCGATGGCCTGACCGTACCCTTTGCGCTGGCTGCTGGTATCTCAGGCGCAGTGGATAGCACCCAGCTTATTGTGACAGCAGGGCTGGCGGAAATTGCGGCGGGCGCTATAGCCATGGGACTGGGTGGGTATCTGGCCGCACGTACGGACGTAGAGCATTACGAAAACGAACGAAATCGTGAATTTTGGGAAATTGAGCACAAAAATGATTGGGAAATAGCCGAAACCCGCGAAATTTTTGAAGAATATGGCCTAAAAGGCGAAAATTTGGACAATGTTGTCACCGCTATCAGCCAGGACAAGCAAAAATGGGTTGATTTTATGATGCGGTTTGAGCTTCAGCTCGAAAAACCCGATGCCAAGCGCGCACCCATAAGCGCGCTCACGATTGGTGGTTCGTATGTTTTGGGCGGTTTTGTCCCCCTCGTTTCATATATGATGACCGATGACATCAACCGCGCCCTTATATCCTCCGCCGTTTTGACCCTTATCACGCTGGGCATCTTTGGCGCGGCCAAAGCCAAAGTGACGGGGCTTCCCATTGCCAAAGGTGCGTTTCAAACCGTGCTGGTGGGCGGAATTGCCGCCGCGGTCGCCTATTTTGTCGCCAAGTCGTTTGGCGGCTAGGCCATAATTTATTATTGATATAACTATTTTAAAAAGACATCACGCAGAGAACACAGAGTTTTTCGCAAAGGGCACAGAGAAAACATTTTAAGTTTCAAAGATATTTCATAACTTTGCGGCCCCTGCGAATATCTCTGCGCCCTCAGTGTGATGTAATGTTTCCAAAAACCTTGACAGCCCGCGCTTGCCAAGGCTATAAACCCCTCAAATTTCCTGCGCATCGGTAATTGTGCCGTGTCTAAGGATACACCGTAGATGGCGAAGTTACGCTCTCTGCGGCAAATTTGTTTTGGAATTTTACCTGTGACGAACGAAGAACTTATAGAAAAAGCCATAAGCGTTTTAAACCCGCGCCCCCTTTCCACACCAGACATTAAGGCTGGAATGGTTGCCTGCGCATTATTGACAAAAGGCGGCAAGGTTTATACTGGGGTTTGTGTGGACGCCTATTGCGCCCTTGGGTTCTGCGCAGAAACAGCCGCAATAGGGGCAATGATTACGGCAGGCGAAACAGCCATTGATAAAATTGTCGCTGTTGGAACAAACAAAAACATACTTACACCATGCGGTCGATGCCGTGAATTTATGTATCAAATTGACAATAAAAATCATAATTGCATTGTTTTAATGCCAAAGGGGAAAACAAGTCTTTTAAAAGAGTTGCTCCCTCAACACTGGTACGAAGAATACGCAAAGGTAAACAATGTTTAACAGTCTAAGCGATAAACTGGGTTCCATCTTCTCCTCACTTCGGGGCAAATCACGTCTGTCCGAAGAGGATGTGAATGCCGCCGCGCGTGAAATCAGGCTGGCGTTGTTAGAGGCTGATGTCGCCCTGCCCGTTGTCAAAGATTTCATCGAAACCATCAAACAAAAGGCCGTTGGGCAGGACGTCATAAAATCTGTCACGCCTGCGCAGATGGTTATCAAGATTGTGAATGATGCCCTGATCGAGATGCTGGGTTCGGAAACATCTGACCTTGCCTTCGGCCCTGCTCCATCTGTTTACCTTATGCTCGGCCTTCAGGGGTCTGGCAAAACCACATCGACCGCAAAAATTGCAAAATTTTTGACCGACAAAAACCGTAAAAAAGTTTTGATGGCGTCCTTGGATACATCACGCCCCGCCGCGCAAGACCAACTTAAAATATTGGGTGAGCAAACGGGCGTGGACACACTGCCCATCGTCGCGGGTGAAACCCCCATTCAAATTACGCAGCGCGCCTTAAAAGAATCCCGCACAGGTGGATATGACGTTGTTATTCTTGATACGGCTGGTCGATTGGCGATTGATGAAGCTTTAATGGCCGAGGTCGCGGCTATCTCGAAACTATCCAATCCTGTTGAAAAATTATTGGTCGTTGATGCCATGACGGGGCAAGACGCCGTTACTATTGCCAAGTCATTTGAAGAGCGCGTGGGTGTGACAGGGATTGTTATCACCCGTATTGATGGTGATGCGCGGGGCGGCGCGGCGTTGTCCATGCGTGCCATTACGGGCAAACCCATCAAGTTAATGGGCGTGGGTGAGAAATGGGATGCGTTAGAGGCATTCCACCCTGACCGTATCGCAAGCCGCATTTTGGGCATGGGCGATGTTGTGTCATTGGTTGAGCGCGCTGCCGAAGCGGTGGACGAAGAAGACGCCATGCGCATGGCCGAAAAGTTCAACGAGGGTAAATTTGATTTTAACGACCTGTTGTCCCAATTCAAACAAATGGGAAAAATGGGCGGCATTGGCGCGATGATGAAAATGCTCCCCGGTCTTGGTAAAATGGCCGCGCAGATTGAAAACGCAAACATTGATGACAACATCATGAAGCGCCAAGAAGCCATTATATTGTCGATGACAAAGCATGAGCGTGCCAAACCAGAAAGCCTAAACGCATCCCGCCGCCGCCGCATTGCAAGTGGGTCTGGCGTTAGCGTGCAAGACGTGAACAAGCTTTGTAAGCAACAGCAAGACATGCAAACCATGATGAAGCGCATGAAAAAAATGGGCATGGGCAAAATGATGGGCATGATGAAAGGCATGATGGGCGAAAAAGACGCGGCCATGATGGATGAGCAAATGGCAGGCGAAATGCCCAATCTTGGTGCAAACCCGTTTGCGGGTGGCGCGGGTCTTCCAGGCCTTGGTGGGAAATTGCCAAACCCTGCGGGGATGCTTGGCATGGGTGGGCTTGGCGGCGGCATGGGAGGATTCCCCATGCGCGGCGGGACTAAGAAGAATAGGAAGAAGAAATGACAAAGAATTGCGTCCTTCATTTCAACGGATTTCCTGGAACTGGCAAATTAACGATTGCTAGAGAACTTGTTTCGCAAGATTCTTCATTTCGGCTTATTGATAACCATGCAATCAACAACCTTGTTTTTTCGATGGTGCGGTTGGATGGAACAACAAAAATTACAAAAGAGGCTTGGGCTGCCATTCGTGACATTCGAAAAATTCTTATGGATTTTTTGCCTGAGAATGCTGAACCCTCATTAAGTTTTGTATTTACAAATGCTCTAGGTGATAACGATGAAGATAAAAGAATTCACAATACAGTAAGGGCCGCCGCTGAAAAGCGAGAAAGCCCTTACATCCCTGTTGTTCTTACCTGCGATGAGGCAGAAAACAAAAGAAGAATTGTTTTGGCAGACCGCGAAAAAAACATGAAGATGACAGATGCTGTTGGATTATCTGAGCTAAGACAACGCGAATCTCTGCTTATACCCGACCATCCAAATCTAATGGAACTGGATGTTACAAGAATTTCTCCTGCAGAAGCAGTGGGAAGAATTAAAGACCATGCTTTAAAAATTATGACCTTATAAATTTATTTTTTAAAAACCAAAAGGAGAACTAAAATGGCACTAGCACTAAGACTATCTCGCGGCGGACGTAAAAACCGCCCTCACTATTCCATCGTTGTTGCAGACAAACGCAATCCTCGTGATGGCCGTTTCTTGGAAAAACTTGGAACATATAACCCATTGTTGGCAAAAGACGACGCCGCACGCGTGAACATGAACATTGAACGCATTAAATACTGGTTGTCACAAGGCGCACAGCCATCTGACCGTATTGCTATTTTCCTGGGAAAAGCTGGTGTTATTCCGATGCCTGCACAAAAGAACAACCCACAAAAAGCGCAACCAAGCAAAAAGACTGAAATGATGGTTGCTGAAAAAGCAAAAAAACGTGAAGCTGCTGCCGAGGCCGCCGAACAGGCAAAGGCTGACGCTGAAGCCGCCGCCGCGCAAGCCAAGGCAGATGCAGAAGCCGCTGCCGCCGCACCAGTAGAAGAGCCTGTTGCAGAAGCACCAGCCGAAGTTGAAGCGGCCGCCGATGCGCCAGCCGAAGAAGCAAAAGCTGAGTAGTTACAAACATTGTCACCCCCGCCTTTGTGCGGGGGACTGACTTTCATCTGGATGCCCGCATAAAGCGGGCATGACATTTTTTAAATAGGGATTCTATTTTGAGTCAAAAACGCATTCTTATCGGTGAAATTGCAACGGCGCATGGCATTAAGGGCTATGTGAAGATACGATCTTTTGTTGATGATGAAACGCTTTTTGAATCCTCCGCTCTCTTTACGGACGAAACATCAAATAAAACAATCTCGATAAAACTCAAAAACGCGCTTAAGGGCGATTGGGTTGCACAGGTGAAAGGCGTTGATGATAGAAATACCGCAGAACTTCTTCGTGGTACACCTCTTTATCTTGATCGTGATAATTTACCTGACATTGATGATGGTGGATTTTATATTGAAGATTTAAAAGGCCTTCGAGTCATAGATGGCAATGGCCATGACATTGGCACGGTTGTAAACGTAGAAAATTTTGGCGCAGGCGATTTGCTTGATATAAAACCCGCATCAGGTCCAAGTTTTTACGCACCATTTCATGACGAGACCATTATAAACATTGATATGGATGAAGGCGTCATCACTCTTGCGTTGCCTGAGGTAATGTAGAAAATGACCTTTCACATCAACCTTCTCACGCTCTTCCCAGAAATGTTTCCCGCCTATTTGGGACATTCATTGGCGGGTCGTGCTTTGGAACGTGGTGATTGGTCTTATACGGCCGTCAACATCCGTGACTTTGGTGAAGGCAAGCACAGTACCGTGGACGATACTCCCTTTGGCGGAGGCGCGGGCATGGTGATGCGCGCCGATGTGATTGAAAGGGCATTGTTGTCCATACCAAACCATCGACCCGACACGACGCAACGCGGCGGGGATGCGGGCGATGGGATAAAAAAGATTTACATGTCGCCACGCGGAAAGGTTTTAAACCAGACGTTGGTAAAGGAACTGGCGGCCGAGCCATCCCTGACCATTTTATGTGGACGGTATGAAGGCGTGGATGAACGCGTGCTTCAGGCGCATGGGTTTGAAGAAATCAGCGTTGGTGATTATGTACTATCGGGCGGAGAAGTTGCCGCCCTCACCCTCATGGATGCCTGTATCCGCCTCCTCCCCGGCGTTATGGGCAATGAAGACACCCCCGAGGCCGAGAGCTTTGGGGCGCAAACAGGGGGAATGCTGGAATACCCCCATTACACCCGCCCAGCCCAATGGACGGACGCGAACGGCGCGGTTTGGGACGTTCCAGATGTCCTAAAAAGCGGGAACCATGCAGAAATTGACAAATGGAGAAAAGCCAAAACTATTGAGATAACTCAAAGGGTTAGACCAGACTTGTTGAAAAATACTACAAAATGAGTATGGTTGCACATACACATCGTTTTAAAGACAGGAGGGCTTCTTATGCTTAGGGATTATTTTCAAAAAGCTGGTAGCGCACTGGGCAACGCCTTATGCCGTTTTGGGGAGACTCTTTCAGATGCTGTACATGGCGGAAAAGAGACCAAAAGATTAATGGCACAGCAAAAACATGAGGAAGAGCGTGAAAAGCGTCTTGCTACAAACAAGGCTCGCCGTGGGCAATATAGCCTATAAAACCCTTGCATGTGGGCCGTTTTTCCCGTATAAACGCCCCCAATTAACAACACAAAAAACAAAATAGACATAGGAGCCAATCATGGCAAACGTACTTCAAAAGTTTGAAGCCAGACAAATTGAAAAAATGGCAGGCCAAAAAGAGATTCCAGAATTCTCCCCTGGCGACACCCTAAAAGTAAACATCAAGATTAAAGAAGGCGAACGTGAACGCGTTCAGGCCTATGAAGGCGTCTGCATTGCCCGCTTTGGCAGCATCAGCAACATCAACGCTTCTTTCACAGTGCGCAAAATTTCTTTGGGCGAAGGCGTAGAACGTGTGTTTCCACTTTTCTCACCTTCTATCGATTCTATTGAACTTGTTCGTCGCGGAGATGTCCGTCGTGCGAAGCTTTACTACTTGCGCGACCGTCGCGGCAAGTCTGCACGTATTGTTGAACGTACAACAGGCCACGGTTTGGAAGTTGAAGCGCATGAAGATGACAATTTGACAAAAACACAGCGCACAGCGAAGAAAAAAGAAGCCAAAAAGGCAGCAAGCGCAACAGCCCGCAAAGGCCATGAAGCCAAGGCGAAAGCAAAGGCTGATGCAAAAGCGGCTGAAGCTACGACAGAAGCTGAAGCAAAAACGGAATAGTTTTTTGCAACTAAAAATATTGAAAAGCGGGGCTATATCAGCTCCGCTTTATTTTTTGTCCATTATATTTTTCTATCAAGATGTGCTGGAGCCTGCATCTCCCGCACATGTGGCAAAAGCCTATTGCCTTCAAAAGCAAACGTAGCAATTTTTTCATCGGCAGACATGTTCTCTGGCGGAACACCTGGCAATCCCAGTCTTTGTCATTCAAGATCGGTATATCCTGAAACCTGAATGAATGAGTTTTTCAACATAGTCTTCAATCCCCCTAATAAAATTTATGTTAACTGTAACTATTAAAAACCCCAAAAGGGCGTTCGTCAATGGAACTGGTTCGCGCTGCACAAAAAGAAAAACGGGAGCCTTTTGATGGCCCCCGCTTCTTCACACCCTACTATGAAAGCTTATTTTTGAACGCTCATAATTCCACCCACGCAGCCTGCGCCGTTATAGACAGGTTCAACCACCTTATTTCCGTTGGAATCAATATATGTTTGCGATGTTCTAACCATTTTAAAAATCTCCAATCTAATGACGCTCAACCAGTTTAACAGGCGCGTGCAATGTTATTTTCCGACCATACTCACCATGTCCTGACAAGCAGGCTCTGGTTGCTTTTTCCACTTCGTCCGATGACAAAGCCGATGGCAGATCCCCTATATGGTGGTAAATGTGGTGGAATATAACGCCGATGCTGCGCCGCATCAAGTCCACAATGACGGTTTCTGACAAGGCAAAGCCAGGCTCATCCGCAAAGTCTATGTTTAAGACGCCTGATGAAAGCTCAATTTCTGCCTTAACAAGTTGATTGTTTTGAATATTGTTCATAAATCCCCCAAAATCATGCACTGCAATAATTCTAACTCTGAAGTGGTTACGAAAATACTAATACGGTGCATAAAAATGCGGCAAAGCACAAAAAAAGCTCCTTTACGGAGCTTTTTTTAAAGAAATTCAGCCTCTATGGGTACTGGATAACAGGAATGCTGACAAAGCTGCCGCCGCCTTCTCGCTGAAAGCAGGATTTTCCATCTTCAGCCAATGTCCACACCGCGTTTGCCTGTGTCGCCTTTCCGTTTTTTACCACATACAGCTTATTGTCAGTGTTGCTTTTAAAGCAGCCTTCGGGCAAATCAGTCTTCATAAGTTCAGTCGCGCCCCACGCCATACCCAAAGCCGCAGCACCACCCAAAACCCATCCTCTTGCACTCATTGAATACTCCCTTGTTAATCTTTAATTAACATAATACAGATTTTAAAAAACAACAAGAAGTTTTTAAAAGATTAATCCTTTTCTTGATTTACCCCCCCTTTCCCCCCTATAAAAGGTGAGTTTTACAAGGGATTTCGTCATGTCTGCCGCCATTCACGCGCTCACCCCCCGCACTCTTTTCCAGAAAATATGGGATGACCATACCATCGAAACATCAGCCGATGGCACATGCCTGATTTATATAGACCGCCATTTGGTGCATGAGGTGACCTCTCCGCAGGCGTTTGAGGGACTTCGTGCGGCTGGCCGTGCTGTGCGCCGCCCTGATGCCACCTTGGCTGTGTGCGACCACAATGTCCCTACCAGCAACCGCGACAAAGCCATAGAGGACCCCGAAAGCCGCATCCAGGTGCAAACCCTGTCTGATAACTGCGCGGAATTTGGAGTGAAGCTATTCGATATCTTCGACAAGCGGCAAGGCATTGTCCACATTATTGGCCCTGAACAGGGCTTCACCCTCCCTGGCATGACGATTGTGTGCGGAGATTCACATACCTCCACCCATGGTGCGTTTGGCTCGCTTGCGTTCGGTATCGGGACATCGGAAGTTGAGCATGTTCTGGCCACACAGACCCTTATTCAAAAGCCCGCAAAATCCATGCGCATCACTGTCGATGGAAAACTTGGAAAAGGCGTTTACGCCAAGGATATGATTTTGGCCATCATTGGCCATATAGGCACAGCAGGCGGCACAGGATATGTGATTGAATATGGGGGCGAGGCCGTCCGCGCCCTGTCCATGGAAGGCCGCATGACCATGTGCAATATGTCGATTGAGGGCGGCGCGCGCGCAGGCATGGTCGCACCTGATGACACCACGTTTAATTACATCAAGGGCCGCCCCATGGCGCCCACGGGTGATGTGTGGGACAAGGCCGTGGCGTACTGGCGCACCTTAAAATCCGACGATGGCGCAATCTATGATAAAGAAATCGTCTTAAAGGCCGAAGACATTGCCCCCACTGTCACATGGGGGACAACGCCCGAAGACGTGTTGCCCATCACAGGACACGTCCCTGCGCCGCAGGATTTTAAAGACGAAGGCAAGCGTGCATCAGTGGAACGCATGCTGGACTACATGGGTTTGAAAGCGGGTACAAAACTAACCGACGTGACAATAGACAAAGTGTTTATCGGGTCATGCACCAATGCCCGCATTGAAGATTTGCGCGAGGTCGCAAAAGTGGTTGGTAATAAACACGTAGCGCAAGGCGTTTATGCGATGGTTGTCCCTGGCTCTGGCCTTGTAAAGGAAATGGCCGAACGTGAAGGCATAGCCGACACATTAAAGGCCGCAGGGTTTGATTGGCGTGAGGCTGGATGTTCCATGTGTCTTGCCATGAATGCAGATAAACTAAACCCAGGGGAACGGTGTGCCTCCACCTCCAACCGCAATTTTGAAGGCCGGCAGGGGCGCGGTGGCCGCACGCATTTAATGTCACCTGCCATGGCGGCGGCGGCGGCCATTACAGGGAAGTTGACCGATGTTAGAGAAATTTAAGAAAAGATTAACTGTATTCAAGTTAAGTTTGGTGTGTAGGAATGATAACAATATGAGCAATCCAAGTTTTAATAGTATTACGCCTATGGATTTGGCCTCACACGTCAAAGAGTATAGCTACAATCAATCCGCGTTCTCAAAACTTGAAAATCGGCTTTTTGAAAAAATGCGTGCCTATGATGAAAAATACGGTGCCTATCTTACAGAACATTTAAAAAGAACGTCGGATCAGTTATTTCTGGTGCTGGTCACACACGGCCTTTCCCAAACAGATTCAGAAAAACTAAAGCAGGCTTTTCTTCTTCATGATGTCGGAAAAATATTGCAACCAATAGCCTTGTGGGAAATAACATCAGGAAAACCTTCGGATGAAAAGAAAAAGGAACGTTCCAACCATGTCCATTTAGCACAAAGAGTTATAGACGAAACCATCAATGAGCTAGGGCTTGATTTTTCAGATGATGATAAAGAACACCTGAAAACCATCCATTATTTTGCCAAAACCCACCATGAAAGATTGTGTGGGAAAGGTCCGCTGGGTTGGAAGGGTGGCCAGTTGGACAAAGTTTTGCGTATAGCCACCATTATTGATGAAATTGACGGCAAACACAAAGCAAATGCGCATACGGGTTTAGGCCATATTATTGATGTTTTAAAATCAGACAAACATTCGGGTCAATTTGATCATGAATGTATATCGCTTTATGCAAGCGTGTTTGTCAAAGGCCTTACCCCATCGGCAAAAGCAGGCAAAGCCAGCTTCGCCAGACTTGCGCTTTGAAGCTGTAATCATTATCCTATCCCCATGGAAAAATTTACAACCTTAAGCGGTTTGGCCGCCCCGTTACGGATGATCAATGTTGATACAGACATTATCATCCCCAAGCAATTTTTAAAAACCATCAAACGTTCAGGCCTGGGCGTGCACGCGTTTAACGACATCCGCTATAACGCCGATGGCACCCCTCGCCCTGATTTCGTGTTGAACAAGCCCGAGTATGCGGGTACGAGCATTCTTATCACGGGCGAGAATTTCGGTTGTGGGTCTTCACGTGAACATGCGCCATGGGCCATTCTGGACATGGGCATTCGGTGTGTGATTGCCGAGAGCTTTGCCGACATTTTTTACAACAACTCTTTTAAGAATGGCATCCTGCCCATTCGGCTTCCCAAAGAACAGGTGGAAGCCTTGATGAAAGAGTGTGAGGAAAACTCATCCGCGCCCCTGACGATTGATTTGGAAAAACAAACCATCACACGCGGCAATAAAATGTCTTTTCCTTTTGATGTCGAACCCTTTCGCAAATATTGCCTGCTCAACGGGCTGGATGATATTGGCCTGACGGAAGTGAAGGCTAAAACAATTTCGGCCTTTGAAGAGAATGATAAAAACAAAAGACCATGGATTTAAAATGACATCTTACAACCTCGTTATTCTCCCCGGTGATGGAATCGGCCCAGAAGTGATGGCAGAAGTGCGCAAAGTGATGGCGTGGCTGTCCTCCAACAAAGATGTGTCATTTAACGTCCATGAAGATAAAATTGGCGGCGCGGCGTATGACGAATATGGCGTGCCCTTCGCTGATTCCACGCTGGAAAAATGCCGCGCCAGCCATGCCGTTATTATGGGGTCTGTTGGTGGGCCACAATGGGATAATGTCCCGTATGATAAGCGCCCTGAGGCAGGCTTGCTTCGCGCACGAAAAGAGCTTGGGCTGTTCGCAAACCTGCGCCCTGCGCTTGTGTTTGATGCTTTGGTGGATGCGTCCACCTTAAAGCCAGAAATTGTGAGGGGTCTGGATATCCTTATTGTCCGCGAGCTTACGGGCGGCGTTTATTTCGGCGAACCACGCGGCATAGAAGATTTGGGCCATGGTGAGCGGCGCGGCGTAAACACGCAAGTTTACACAACATCCGAAATCAAGCGCGTTGGTCGTGTGGCGTTCGAGTTGGCACGCAAACGAAACGGCAGAGTCACCTCTTGCGAAAAAGCCAATGTCATGGAAAGCGGAAAATTATGGCGCGAAGATATAACCGCCCTGCACAAGGCAGAATACGGCGATGTAACGCTGGAACATATGTATGCCGACAACTGCGCTATGCAACTCCTGCGTAATCCCCGCCAGTTTGACGTGATTGTCACAGATAATTTGTTTGGTGATATTTTATCAGACGAGGCCGCGATGTTAACGGGATCATTGGGCATGTTGCCGTCCGCATCCTTGGGCTCAGATGATACACCTGGCCTTTATGAACCCGTACACGGCTCTGCCCCCGACATTGCGGGACAAAACAAGGCAAACCCGCTTGCCACCATTTTAAGCTTTTCGATGGCGTTGCGTTATTCCTTAAGCCGTGGCGATTTAGCGGATATGATTGAGAAAGCGGTGCAGAATGTTCTGAATGCCAAAATCAGAACCGCTGATATTATGGCGGATGGTTGCATCCTTGCTTCCACTTCCGCGATGGGTGACTCGCTGATAAAAGAGCTGGACAGCGGGCTGGCAAAGGCCGCTTAAAAATCTCAAAGGTAATAAAAAAAGAAAAAACCCCTGAAAATCTTCAGGGGTTTTTCTTGTTCTTGGGGAACGAATTTATATTAGTTCAGAACGCGTAGGTAAGCTGTGCAAGAGCCAGCGCCCGTGTTTTCAGCATAAACAGCTGTCACACCAGCACCCGTGAAACAACCTGTTCCGAATGTTTGCATGCTACCAGATTGTGGCAAACCATCATCCAACTTACGGTCAATCTGTGCCGCCTGAACGCCTGTCAAGATACCTGATGTAACATTGTTTGCACCAACAGTACCAGACAAAGATGCATAGTGTTTGTTAGCAACCAAAGTAGTATTGGTTACGGCAGCGCTAGAGTATGCAATCCACATACCACCACCCGACTTTAACGTAGGGAATTGACCACCAAACGTTGCACCACCCCCAGCATTGATACCAGAGATCATGTCAGCAGCAGAGAGTTGAATAAACATTTTACCAGCTTCGCTAGCCGCAGGAGGTGCTGCTATAACGCTACTTGCTGCCGCAGATTCAATACGGCTGTTCTGCAACGTACCGCCCGTACCCGCAACGTTACATGGTGCCGCTGTACAGTTTGGAAGCCTTGTAGTTGGTGTGGCCATATCGCCAGGCAATACAGCATATTTTTCCTGAAAGCCGTTTAAAGCGGCGTCCGTATTTTTCAAATCAGCAACAGTTCCCGTGATACGGGCGTTGGCAATCAATTCCTGACCTTTTAGAACGCCACCAATCAAAAGACCGATGATAACCATAACGATAGCCAATTCGACGAGGGTAAAACCCTGCTCGGATGGCTTACGGGGTGTAAGTTGTAAAGACATATATATCTCCTTCAAAGACATTAGACGGTTAATAAAGTGATAATTTGGGCGAATCCCCTTTTGACCCTGATACAATACACCATAAAAATGGATTCGTCCTATAGAAAATGATACGACGAAAAATAGCTAATGTCCTGCCGCCACAGCAAAATGAGTGCCCATTTTGTCAGTTTGAACATTCAGTGCCTGAATTTCGCGCGATATTCTTTGGGTGTATCTCCCGATATTTCCTTAAACACACGGTTGAACGTTGTTACGGAATTAAAACCAGATTCTTCAAACACATTCTGGATAGGAACATCGGTGTCGGTTAAAAGTTTTTGGGCGTCTTTTACACGCCATTCGTTTAAAAATTGTGGGATAGTTTTTCCATAGCATTGGTTAATAATGCGTGAAAGACTGGCCTCCCCCGTCCCCAGCTCCCGCGCCAGTTCCGCCCTGCCAAAGGTGGGATCTTGATATATTTTTTCACGGTCTATCAGGCTTTGAATCTTTTCAAGAATTTTATAATCATCGGGCGATAAATTTGCATCCTGAGCTATGGGTTTTTTAAAGGCCTGCGGGTAAATCCGAAACAGGCTTGTCCCCGCAATATAAACAAAGGATATCCCCAGAAGCGTGCGCACCAAAAGCCATTCATGTTCTGTAATAGTATTATTAATGAACGCAAGCGTAAAACCTAAAAATGTCGTATTGAGTATAAGAAGGGCGATTATCAGCCAGAACCTTTCATGGCCAAATCGCGCGCTGTTATATAGTCCCTCCATTAAATCGCGGCGAAGCCACACGGCCAACAAGCTTAACGCCCCCATAATCAGACCTGCTACATAAATGGCCAGGTCATCTTCAAACACTCGGCCCAGAATGTAAGTCAGAGGGATAAACAATATCAATGAGAGATATCTGGCCTTGGGCCTTTCACGAATTTGGGCAATTTGAAAAATAAGAAGCGTGCCAAGAGGAATACCAGAAAACCATAAAAGCCATCTCAGTTTTTCAAAATCAATGCCCTCACCTCGCCAGTGCCCCGCCGCAACATCCAAAAAGAAAGCCGCCGCCATAAAGAGAAAATACAAGGTTGGGATGACGGCGTTTGCAATGCTGCCTGATCTGAGAAGCATATACACAAGCACATACACGCACTGGGTGAGTCCCAAAAGGGATAGCATTTCTGGAATCGAAAACTGAAGGTTTGTAAGCATGCGTCAATATATAACGTATTACTTCTTCTGGCAAAGCGGGTTTTTGAGTGCCTGTGCGGGCTCTAACGCCCTGGTACAAATAAAGCGCACCATCTCGTTCACCTCATTGGGGTGTACTTTGTCTTTTTCGGTGGCCAGAAGACGCGCCATAAATTCATAGGCAGCCTCTCGATTGCCCATGTCCAGCTGGACAAAAGCGACCATTTGCCGCCCCCACGGCGCAACGTCCGTTTTCAAATCCGCCAGAATCTTTGCAAGTTCCAAAGCCTTGGGAGCATCATTTTGTTTGTATTTTGAAAGGTAAACAGCATGCGCCAGCCATCGCCATTTTTGAGGGTATGGCAGCTGACCGTGCTCTGCGAGATAAGATATAACGTAATCCAGCTTTTGCGCGGGGTCTTCCAAAGCACCGTAATAGTAGGCTGCTAAAAATGGTACATAGTTAGATTCGGCATCCAACTGTTCGCTCAAAGCAAACCATTTTCGAAGTTCGGCATAATCGTAGTCTTTTAATGCCTCATAACGGCCTCCAACATTGCCGGCATTTTGCAAGAAATAACCAACAATCCTGTACGCTATTTCATCATCGCCCAATGCGGCGGACGATACTGAAGCTTTTGATGGAACGGGAGGAACATTTCCCCAAACGGGAAGATTTTTTTTTGCCCCCGCCCAGAAAACAATGTTGGCCATCATTGCCAGAACGAAAAAGCCATAAAGATAATAAAGTGTTTTATCTTGAGCCTTCATAAGAATACCTAAAACTGGCGTCGTTTTAAATCTATACACGTGGCGGCCACCGTGAGGGCAACAAAGACAAACCCTTGCAGCACTATAAAGCCAAACGAAACTTCTGCCGTCGCATTATACACAACCCACTTGGCCTGCCCCATCATGTCAAGACGGGGAATCAACATGGAGATGGCCTCCATCGCACGGGACAATAATGTCATTATCCCTGCGCTGGCTCCTTTTGTTAAAATCCCTAAAATTTCCCCCATCAACCTTGCCAGAAGGTAGAACGCGAAGACAATCATCGTGCAGGCCGTGGGGCTTGTCATGACAAAGGAGAAAAACATGGCGACATTGGCCATGATGATAAATTCTACCGCCAAAGAGAGCCACCAGACAAAAAACGCCTCATACACATGACCGCCCATAATAACGGCCGTAGTCCCACCCAGAACAAAGGCCACAAACGCAGCCAGCGAGGAAAAAGCAATGGCGTGCGTAGTCACGAAAGCTATCCGTCCCACAGGACGCGACAACAAGAACTCTATATCCCGCGCCTCAAAAGAGCGCCTTATAAAGCTCACGACAAACAGGCAAAGGGCAACCACGCCAAAAAGCCGAAAACCATAGGCCGAAAAAGCAAGGGCGAACTGGTTTTGCTCGGTCACGGAACTGGCTCCAAAAAAGACAGAGAGCGCAATAACAACCGCGACAACACCCGCAACAGACCATAGTATCCTGTCGCGTATAGCCGCCCTTAGAATATATACAAACAAGGGGAAAATCATGGCTTACAGGTCAAGAGGACGTCTGTCTTGTGAAAACCCGCGATACATGTCTTTGTCCGTCGTGCTGATGTTGTTGTTGCCATCGACGATTGTCGCCTTCATGAACACCACCAACTCCGTCTTTTGAACATTATCAAGTTGGTTTCTAAACAGGCCACCCACCAAAGGCATTTCCCCTAAAACAGGGACTGCATTTTGCGTGGATGTTGTTTTATCCTGTATCAGGCCACCCATCACGATGGGCTGACCACTCGCTACTTCAATGACTGAATCAAATTCCTGAACATTAACAACAGGGATGGGGGACTGAAGCGTGTTAAGACCCGCCTGCGCCGCCGCAATGGTCGCACCAGGGTCATTCACATAGTCAACAATGCGCGTGACAGTAGGACGCACAGACATAGAAACTGTACGATTCTCAATATCTATAGAAGGCTGAACGTTGATCAAGACACCTTCTGGCACATTTCGAATATTTGAATCCACCGTTGTGGTGACGGTTCCGTTGTCTGATGATGTATCAATGCTTATTTCAAAATAGACCTGATTTTTAGCCACGTTCAAAACAGCACTTTGATTATTTAAAACAGTCAACCGCGGGGAGGCCAACGCATGTACCGTGCCGTACCGTTGCAACGCTTGAACGGCCGCCGTCAAGTCACCGCTAATATATTGGGCAACGGCACCCAGAGAGGGGTTGGAAGGCGTACTGAAAACAGGCGCAAGGGAATCCCCCGCAGAGTCAACAGACACCAAGGCTTGTTTACCAAATATATTGGTTGCTGCCCAGTCAATACCAGCTGCAAACTCATCGTTAAGTCCCACTTCCAAAACCTTGGCTTCAATCAGAACCTGAGCCGTGGTCGCCCTGCGGATAGCCTCAAGATAAGAAGCCACTTTCTTCTGCAGTCTTTCATTCCCAAAGACGGATATAACACCAGCTTGCTTGTTGATAGAGAATCTTGGGGCAAACGGATCTTCCGTAGAGCTGCTTGCATTGGCATCCTCCTCATCCGTTGGCAAAGGCTCAACACGCAGCACAGCATTAGGCGCAGACACCTGCACGTTCGTATCGCCAGAATCTCCCGCTGCCCCGCTTTCGGCAATCTCCCCATCCGCTTTCAGTAAAACGGGCTCAACAGGCGCGGCATTATCTGTCGCGGCTGTAATTTTAGGATCTTTTTTCGTGCGCAGATTCTGCGCCTCTCGATTGCTTTCGATGATTTGGGTCAAGTTGGTGGTCAACTCACCCCAATAATCAGCCTCACTGCTGTTCTCGGCTTTGAATTTTGATCCTGTATCTGCCCCTTCCCCGGAAACAACCGCCACATCGTTACTGATGGAGCTTGTGTTTTTACGCACAAAGCTCAAGTAGTTAACCTTGTAAATTTCGTGATACGGCGTATCCAGCTCAATCTTCACACTATCATCGGAAAATTTGTATCGAAGGCCTGCGCTTTCGCATATACGATCAATCACCTCATCAAAAGGTTTGTTGCGTACTGTAATGATTATGCTTCCTTGAATGCGGGGATCAAGTTCCAGATCATAATCCGCTTGTTCGGCTGCTTCGTAAAGCACGTCTTTTACAGGAACCGTCTGATTAACGGACACTGAAACCAAGGGCATAGGCTTTAGTTTGTCCGCAGCGTTTGACATGTACGGCTTAAACTCTGGGATAGAGGCATCATCCTGCTTCGAAGCGTCTTTTGTGTCGGGCAATCTTTGCGCCAAAGCATCACGGTAATCCTGCACTTCCATGTCCGAAGACCTGTCTATTTTCAAGTCATTTTTGGCGAGTTCGCAAGACGCCAATGGAAGAGTTACCAGCGCTGCCAGAAGCACAAGACTTAAGGCCTTGACCGAACTATTGTGAAAAAAATTTGACATGTGCATGAATTACATCCGTGAAAAAACAGTCATTAAAGCCGAGAATCAGCCTTTGAATTTTGCTATGGATTGCAAGCCTGTGCAAGAACTATGCGAACTTTTCGAAAATTGCTTTGGATAAGGCAGCTCTAATGGTCTGAAACCTTTAGTCCTGTTGTGTCCATTTTGGCAAAATCGCCCCCGCCCAGACGGAATTGCCGTAATTTTACGGCCATGTCGCTTGATTTGTCAGATTGCGAAATTGCTGTTTCCTCGGAAATAAAGCCTCTGGCATGCAGATCAAGCAAAGACTGGTCAAACGAACACATGCCTATGCCCACGTTTTGTTCCATAATCTCAGATATTTTTTCATAAACACCCTTTTGAATAAGTTCACGAATAAGCGCCTGGTTTATTAAAACCTCCAAGGCAGGCACCAGCCCACCCTTTAAAGAAGGCAGCAGCCTTTGGGAAACAATGGCTTTTAAATTCATGGACAAGTTCAAGCGAGTCTGGTTATGAAATTCTTCGGGAAAGAAATTCACAACGCGCTCGATGGCCTGATAAGCATTGTTTGTGTGAAGCGTCGCTAGGCACAAATGCCCTGTTTCAGCAATGGTAAGCGCCTGCTCCATCACTTCTTGATCCCTGATCTCTCCAATCAGAATAACGTCAGGTCTTTGGCGTAAAGAATTTTTGAGAGCAACATTATAACTTTCAGTGTCCACACCCACTTCGCGCTGTGTCACGACAGATTTTTTGTGTTCATGGTAATATTCAATAGGGTCTTCGATGGTCAGAATATGACCTTGTTCGCGCTCGTTACGATAATTCAGCATGGAGGCCAGCGTGGTGGACTTTCCGCTTCCCGTCATGCCCGTGACCAAAATAAGACCGCGCTTTTGCATGGCGAGTGACGCCAAAACAGGTGGCAATCTCAATTCTTCAAGCGATGGGATTTTTGAAATAATCTGACGGATAACAAGCCCGGGCTTTTGTCTTTGTCTGTAAACGTTAATACGAAAGCGTCCGTAATGCCCCATATCAAGAGCCGTGTTCAATTCCATCTTTGTATCAAAATCACGTTGCTGGCGCGCGGTTAAAAGATTTGAAAGAATGTCTGAAACAGTGTCCTCATCCAAAGGCTGATCATTGATAGCCTGCAACTGGTTGTTAATGCGCAGCTTGGGCGGAGAACCCACTGACAAATAAAGATCAGAGGCTCCCGTCTCTTTCATTTTTTTCAAACATTCAAAGGCGAACTCTATGCTCAAAAGGAATACCCCTCATCTGAGTCCGCATCGGGCGCAGCATCTTTAACGCCCATTGCAGCCGCACTCTTTTTAACATTCGTAGGGGCATCTACGCTCCCCATTTTACCTCCGCCCAAGGCAGCGGACGCATGGCCCTCATCACGGTCTTCCACGCTTTCAGTGACCAACATCATAGCCGCACGCGCCGCTTCACGGTCAATTGCACCTGATGCCAGAAGGTTTTGAACATAGTCTTCCATCGTAATCATCCCATAGCGCGATCCTGTTTGAATCATGGACTATATCTGCGGCACCTGATTCTCCCGAACGAGGTTTCGCACAGCGTTCGTTCCTACCAAAACTTCAAAAGCCCCAACACGGCCACCGCCAACGCGTGGCAACAATGTCTGCGCTACAATACCCTGCAAAGAACCCGCAAGCATGGTACGGGCCATCGGTTTGTCCCCTGTTGGAAATACGTCCAAAATACGGTCAACCGCCTTTGCGGCCGTGGATGCGTGTAATGTTCCAAACACAAGGTGTCCTGTTTCTGCCGCTGTCAAGGCCAGCGACATGGTTTCGTAATCCCTGATCTCCCCGATCAGAATAACATCAGGGTCTTCACGCAAGGCTGATTTTAGCGCGCGCGCAAAGCTGTGTGTATCACGCCCCATCTCGCGGTGGTTGATAAGTGACTTGTTTGATTTGTGAAAAAATTCAACAGGGTCTTCGATGGTCAGAATATGTTTGTCCATCGTATTGTTGATGTGATTAATCAATGATGCAAGCGTTGTAGATTTACCGCTTCCTGTTGCGCCTGTGACAAGAACAATCCCCTTGTCCAGCTCAGCAAAGCGTTTCATCACGGGCGGCAAATCAAGCTGTTCAATGGTAGGAATATCCGATGGAATAGTACGAAAAACGGCGGCAGGGCCGTTACGGCTTGTAAAAGCGTTCACACGAAAGCGTGCCTTTTCACCAAACGAAATAGCAAAGTCCAGTTCCATTTCTTTTTCATACTCGGCGCGCTGCGCCTCGGTCATAATAGAGTAAATCATCGCGCGGACAGAATCACCTGTCAGCTCCGCATCCCCTTTGATCCGCCTTAAATCTCCGTGCACGCGCATAATAGGAAAATTGGTCGGACTAAGATGTAAATCCGAGGCTTTATTTTGCATGGCAAACGCCAGTAGCTGTGTCAAATCCAAAAGTATTCTCCCCTATTAGGACGGATGAAAAGTTTACCCCAAAAAACTAAGAAAACATCAAAAGGATAATGCAGGACATTTTGATTGTTTCGACGGCGGCGGTCAATAGCCCACCCCTCTACCATAAAACCCTATTCCAGTTAAAAAAAGGTGAATATAGAGCGTAATTATCAACGACGGGCCAAAGGGAAAGGCGGAATCTCTGCTTTTCAGGCCTTTAACAACGGCGGTAAGCACTCCCAAAAACCCAGAAACAATTAAAAATGATGGCAAACAGGATGCGCCTAAAAAAAGCCCCGCAGGCACCAAAAACTTGATGTCCCCCCACCCCAGCACAGGGCGGCCTTTGATGCGGGTCATTACAAATGACAACAAAGCAAATGTCAAAGGCAGTAGCGCCGCACCTGCAAGGTAGCACATAATGTCCTGCACGCCCGCATGCCCATCTGCAAACGACAACGCCACATAGGCAAGAGCCAGCACAAGAAGAGAGAGATTTATGCTGTCAGGCAGAATCATCGAATCCCAGTCAATTTTAGCCGCTGCCACTAGAAATGGAACGCTCAGTAGGACAGGAATACTTATCACCCCCCATCCCCACGCAAAAAACATGAGCATCACGAGGGCGGCTACAAGCAGTTCCGTCAATGGGTAAAAACAGGAAACAGGGTGCGTGCAGTGCCTGCACCTGCCGCGCAAAAAAAGCCACGAAAACACAGGCACCAAATCAAAAACGCCAAGACTTTTCCCGCAATGCGTGCATTTTGAACGCGCTGCGACATCCCCTTTTGAAGGTGTATTCATGACCCACGGAATATTTTTAGGAATGCGATATATCAGTGCCGTGGCAAAGCTTCCCAAACACAAGCCAAGCAAGGAAACACCCAATACCTGAAAAAGAGAAACAGCCGAAAACGCGATGTGTTCCATCAAACTTTGCGTCTTAAAACCACAAGCCTGTCATAAATCTGGTCGCGGGGAATGTCTTCTCCCTTGTTCAGTCGGGAAGCATCCAGCAGCAAGGCACGCTCGTAAAAGCGAATAGCGTTTTTAACCTCACCCTTTTTATCATAGACAATCGCCATGTTGTAAACATGGGAAGGGTTTTGTGGCTCCATGCTCGCGGCCACTTCAAAATATTTTAAAGCATCCTGATACTCACCCGTTTCTCCGCTAATCAAAGCCATTTGTGCAGGAATACCGGGGTTGGATGGATATTTATCACGAAGCTCTGCCAGCTTGCGCAAGGTGACAGATGGATATTGCGTGCGCATAATCCCCATTAAATTAACAGTCGCATCAGCATTGTTGGGTTGAATTTCCAGCAATTCCTCATATGTTCTGGCCGCAGATTCTGTGAAGCCCGCCCCTTGCTGGGCAATAGCCAGTCCCATAAGGACGCGCGTATCCTTGTTTTTCTTTTTGTAGAGCTTTTCAAAAATCTCCATGGCGGCCGCATAACGTTCAAGCTTCAAAGCTCTGGTTCCAGCAATGTATTGCGCTTCATAGGATGTCGATTTGCCACCGCGCTCTACCACAATGAATTTTGTGCCAGGTTCATAAGCAGGGTCAACCTTGCGTGGGCCTGTGATGCCTGTGCCCGCCAGCTCACTGTCAGGCACCAAAGAATCTGCGTCATAATATGTTCCAGAGTGCTTCTGAGGAACGCCAGAATCTCCCATAACATTGGTGCCAGCGACATTCGCTCTGTCCGCTTGCGGCAGTGGCGTGATGGGCGGATTTGCAGGCTCTTGTGATTTTAGAGTCACCTCTGGCGGTGTTGGTACGGACTCTGCCGCATCCATTGCCTTCGCCGCACTTTCATCCACAACAACAGGTGTGGGCTGTGCGTTATCTGGCGCCGTCGCGGGCATTGGGTCAACAGCACTGACGGTGCCCGCTGCATCCGCCTCTTGTGCATGCACGCCCGCACCAGAAAAGAGAACGCCTGACGCT
>CAUJHK010000084.1 GCA_963204715.1 Pseudomonadota bacterium
GGAGGATGCTTACAGGACTTTGCAAAAACTCTCAAAACACAAGGTGGTTGATACCAATAAAATTATAAGCGATGAAATTGCGCTTTTGATGATTTTAGCGCAAAACGATATGACCTCGGGCAACGAGGATGGATGGAAAAACAAGGTTGAGCGTGCACATAAACTCGATGCCACATTTGTTCCTGCCATCACGGCCCTGGGCAATTACTGGATAGAGCGTGGCAAGGCTGGCAAGGTTTCTTCAATGGTAGAAAAAGCATGGAAAATAGCTCCCCACCCTGACCTTGCCCTTTTGTGGGACAAGATCGCGCCCATGCCAAAAGCCTCAGACCCCTTGCGCCGCTTACGATGGTTTGAAAAATTGATGGCGATAAATCCAGATAGTGCGGATGGAAAACTGGCAGCGGCAAAAGTGGCGATGGAATGTGGTTTGAACGGACAGGCGCGCGAATATTTGGAATCGGCTCTGGAGATTAGGCCAACTGTGCAGGTCTACAGGCTATTTGCAGATTTGGAAGAACAGACATCGCACAACGCCGTAAAAGTGCGTGAATGGCTTGAAAATGCGGCGCAGGCCGCGCCAGATGCTGTGTGGTACTGTTCTCAAACAGGGGTGATGTATGACCATTGGGCAGGTGTTGCCTTGCCGCACGGGGCGTTTAATTCCATTGTCTGGGGGCATCCGCTAAATCATAATTTTTATCATCAAGAAGCTTTGATGAAAGACTGGCAAGACCCGCTTTTGATTGAAAGCAATTAAACGCGCATCAATTTTAGCGCGGCAAATCCGCCCAAAAATCCACCCACATGCGCCGCCCATGCTATAAGGCTGCCATCTGGCCCGCCGAGCATACCAAAGCCAATGGAAAGCCCTATCCACAAAAGCGCGAAAGGCAATATTCCAACCTTCCCGCCCATCTCTTGTCCATTTTTGTTCATCATAACAATCGCAGCGGCAAAAAGCCCGCTGATGCCACCAGAAGCACCAATCATGGGGTAGGGGGATCCTGTGTTCAAAACATAATGCAGGGCTGCACCGCACAAGCCGCTGATAATAAACACGGCCAGCGTGCGTTTAAACCCCAGCCAGCGTTCTACACCGCTGCCAAATGCGGCGAGCATGAACGCGTTCATAATCACATGCATCCAGCTTCCATGTAAAAACATATGGGTAAAGGGAGAAACGAGAGAGAATATATCAACAGGGTTGTTACGAATTTGCTCAGGTATAAACCCAAAATGTGAAAAGACCCACTCAACAGAATCTGCAGACAGCACAACATCCGTTAAAAAATAAATGCCAATGATAAGTCCTAGAAGATATTTGGTCAAAGGCGGCAAGTTAAAAATCGGGGCAGGTTTATTTCCACCGTCTTTAAAATTCATTTTGGCCAAGGCGAGTTCTTTTTCCTGGCGGATTTTTTCACGCTCTTCCGCCGAAGGAAGGGAAACAATTTTTTGGTTGTCGTTAATATTTTTCATTATCATTCTTATAAAAGTGAACTGCACATAGACCCTATTCTACAAGAATCCTACAGGCTGTAGGAGGCTTTTTTGTGGCAAAGACCCGCTTGTCGGCTCTAAAGGCAAAAATACCCCGCCATTTGGCGGGGTAGAAGCGATTAATGTTTAATACAAACAAGGGGATTATGTGGGGGTCAGACCACCAAACATGGGCGCCGTTTTCTCTGCGTCATATTTATATTTAATGGTTTCATCTCCGCGTGCGACCAGCCCGCCGCCAGGAGTGGCTTTGTGGATAATGTCAGAAACGTCTTTCATCAAATCCATCACCATCACTTTAGTCTGGCTTATTTGTGTTTTTAAATTTTCAAAGGCTTGAGCATAGGCTTCTTTGCCAATCTCTTTTCCCATGATCACGAATTTTTTGATCTCGCCAAGTGTTGAAACCGCACCATCCGCGATTTTACTAAACGCGTTCATGGATGACTGCGACATGTCTATTTCTTTTTTCATGTGTGGCTTTTTGCCTCCACCGCCAGATTTTCCGCGTGAGGTTTCGCCCTCTTCATCGCCCTCTTCGTCTGTGACGTTGTCGTTTCCACTTGTTAAAATTTCGATATATGTCGGCGCTTGAAAACTGACGGGGTAGTGACGCAGCTCTTTTGCATCCAGATTGTGTCCATATACTCCAGCTTTCAGTTCGGCACGGATTATATGGTCGTTCCAGGTCATAACCATGCAGTGGCTTTTGTGTTCGCCATGTTGAACAAATTTTTTGACAATCTTTTTGCCAGGGTAAAAAGATTCATTGTCCAGTCCTGCGCTTTTCAGCAGTTCTTTTGCATCGACTTTCATTATAATCCTCCTACATAGTGGGGTGTGGATGTATCACCACTATCCCTTATTATTTTACGAAATTGCAAATTCATCATGGTCTAGAAGCTTTAAAGAAAGGTTAAATTCAGGGTCTTTTGGCAAGGATTATAGAAAATTTTTCCGCGGGGATGAAGCAAGGGTATTTTTTGTGTCAAAGCCCTATATTGTGCTATGGTTGGTAGGATAAAAAAGAGGGGCTTTTTGCCTTTAAAACCTGCGGTATAAACAAAAAAGAGATCAAAATGCGCGCTGCGATGTTGAAGACTATAGGGGTTGCTATTGGGTTCGGGG
>CAUJHK010000085.1 GCA_963204715.1 Pseudomonadota bacterium
GTTTGACAAAGAGGCTATTCATCATATCCCTGCCGCTATTCCCCCCGCCCCCGTGATAGACACCAATGGCGCGGGCGATGCTTTTGCAGGCGGATTCTTGTTTGGTCTTGCGCGTGGTTATGACTTATCAAAAGCCGCCGCCCTTGGCAATCGCTGTGCATCTGTTATCATTACCCATGCGGGCGCGCGCCCGACGTCTGATTACACTGTATATATTCAATAAAGTTGGTTTTATGTTCTTTGATACGCCTTTTGCCGCCATGCAGGCGGCCGTTGATATTGTCGATAAAAGTCCGCATCCCACCAACAAGATTGCGGCCACCCTCTATGGGCTTCATTTTGGCCTGTCACGCACAAACTATTGGCCAGAGCCTATAGCGGAAGCCTTTGGCACAACGCAGGATGTCGGCAACTCATCAGGCACGGTCCACGCCGAAACCGCCTGTATCTTAAAGGCTGGCACTGCCACCGAAGGCTCTATCCTTTGCATTACAGACCCCTTTTGCCCCAACTGCGCCAAAAACATTGTCGAGGCTGGCGTCAAAAAAATCTATATTGACCACAAAGGCTTTGACAAAGACTTTTTCCAAAGACGCTCTGGTCATTTTCACTCTATGTCCATGCAGGTTTGCGAAAAGGCGGGCGTAAGCGTGTTTGAGCTTTGGCGAAAGGATGAGCGCGTTGTGCCTATTTTTGAATCCGCACCAGGCAGGTTTATCTCCGAGGACAGCCCCATTTATAAAGAACCTATCGAAACACCTTCTGATTCAATCCTGAATGACATCATTGCGTCATCCTTCCATCTTCACCAGAAGCGCAAATTTGCCATTGTGTTTGCAACAGACGTCAGCGGCAAACACTTTTCGCTTACCGCGCGCGGACATGCCGTCACAGGCTTTACCATGGAAGACCCTGAGGATGTTAAACTGATTGAAACGCCGCAAACAAAATATTCCTACTTTCAAGAACCCGTAAACAGGCTTTTGATGTATATGGCACGACACGGATTAAAGCCTGTCGAAGGCTTCTTTTTCTGCTCTCAAGTCCCCACCAGCCGCGAGCAAGTAAACCTTGTCGGCGCGGGCATAAAGCGCATCACCATCGGCGATATCAGAAAGAGCCGGGATTCCCAAGGCCTTGCCGCCATGCGGCAACTGGGCAGCGCGAAGGTATTGAAGTATGTATAAAAAACCCCGCGGCTTGCGGGGTTTTGTTTATTAGATTTCAAGAACCAATCTTTGTGGGTCTTCGATGGCCTGCTTGATGCGCACCAGGAAGCTCACGGCCTCTTTGCCATCGATGATACGGTGATCATAGGACATGGCCAGATACATGATAGGGCGCGCTTTAATCTCACCATTTGGCATGACAACGGGCCGTTGAACAATATTGTGCATGCCCAAAATAGCCACCTGCGGATGGTTTAAAATAGGCGTGGAGAGCATGGAGCCAAAAATACCGCCATTGGTGATAGTGAATGTTCCGCCCTTCATCTCATCAATCGAAAGCTTGCCGTCCTTGGCGCGCGTGCCCATGTCCGCAATGTCTTTTTCTATCTGCGCCATGTTTTTGGAATCACAGTCCTTTACCACAGGCACAACAAGGCCTTGTGGCGTGGACACAGCCACACCAAGGTCATAATAGTTTTTGTAGATGATATCATCACCGTTTATTTCAGCATTCACAGCCGGAAATTCTTTAAGCGCATTCACGGCAGCCTTTACGAAGAACGACATAAAGCCAAGTTTTGTTTTATACTTCTTTTCAAACTGGTCTTTGTAAGCGCTGCGAAGCTCCATCACGTTTGTCATGTCCACTTCGTTGAATGTGGTGAGCATGGCGGCGGTGTTTTGGGCTTCTTTCAAACGCTTGCCAATAGATTGACGAAGGCGGGTCATTTTCACACGCTCTTCCCTTGGACCAACAGCGCGAGGAGCAGAAGGCGCGGGCGCGGCGCTTGGGGTAGCACTTGGTGCTGGCGCAGACATGTGTGCGGCAACATCGCCCTTTGTCACGCGGCCATCACGCCCCGTCCCTGAAACATCAGAGGGGTTGATATTATTGTCAGCCATCATTTTGTTGGCGGCAGGGCCGTTTCTTGAATCTCCCACAGCCGCTTCAGGCACAGGCGCAGACTGCACAGCCACAGATGGAACAGGGGATAACGGCGGCGGGGCCACAGCATCGGGCTGTTCATCCACCACCTTAACATCATTGGCCGCGGCACCAACCCCAATCTCGGCCAAAATAGCCCCCACGCCCACGTTTGATCCTTCAGGCACAATAATGCGGGAGATAACCCCTGCGCTGGGAGCGTTCACTTCCAGTGTTACCTTGTCGGTTTCCAGCTCACACACTGTTTCATCCACGGCCACCGCATCGCCCACTTTTTTGAGCCATTTTGCAACAGTCGCTTCGGATACAGATTCACCAAGGGTGGGGACTTTAATTTCGGCCATGTTTTTATCTTCTTTGATTTGTGGGGTCAGGTTGTAAACACGCCCCTACTTTGGCTTGATTGTCCTTGAAAATCAATAGCGGATAACACACAGATGACATTGACTTTTTTTGTATTGGCAGAGATAAAGGGGTTGAATGACATTTAACTTAAAACATTATAGGGAAAAGAACCCTTGTTTGTTGTTCCCGATGCTTTTGCTGGTTATGGTAGCATCGCTCCTGCCCTATGCGCTTTTGGGGCAAAAATCAAACAGCCAAAGTTTTCTGGAAATATGTGGTGCGAACGGCATAAAACTTGTTGCCGTTGATGACCAGCAGATTCCTCCAGACAGCACGCCATCAAACAAGCACAACACTGCGCCTGGCAGCCCGCACTGCCCTTTTTGCCTGCTGCGCACATTAGTGGCCCTCCCAATACAAGACACCGTCTTAGCCCCGCTTGTCCTGTTATCTTACATATCCTCCCCGCTTGCGCCCTATAGCTTTGTCATTAGCAGCAAGGCCCAATATCGCGCCCATGCGCCAAGGGCACCGCCACATTCGGCCTGATCACAAAGCCTAAAACAGCATTTTATTTATTTTTCAAACTTTATTGATGACATAAAGGAGTTTCCCATGTCACGTTCCCTTATGATGGCGACGTCCATCACGACTATCTTACTTGCCTACACACCCACCCAAGCACAAGCCTGTGGCCTTGGCGCACATGCTGGCCACACAAGCAGCATGCACACATCATCCTCTGCTCATGCGGGGCATGATATGCACCAAAACAGTGAAGCAGATTTTACCAACATATCCTTGTGTGCGGGCTATTCCCACATGTCCATGAAAGGCTTGCGCCGTGGCCATGACAAACTAAGCCTTCAGGATGCCGCGAACCTTGGCTATGACATGGTGCCCACAGAAATGACCATGGACATGGTGATGTTTGGCGTTGGTGTAAAACCTTATGAGTGGCTGGATTTGTCCCTATCCTCCCACTTTATGCGCAGCCAGATGTTTATGATTCACGACCCATTGACCACACCGCATGTCAGCCAGCACCGCACAGGTGGTCTGGGTGATACTGTTGTAGGCGGTAAGATCAAAGCCTATGAGAGCGGACACAACACCATTCACGCCTCTTTGGGATTGAGTCTGCCTACTGGCTCAATTGATGAAGGCGGTGTGCATGGAAACCCCGCCATACACTCACCATACCGTATGCAGCTAGGTACGGGAACATATGACCTTTTGCCCTCTGTGGATTTTAATTCAAGCCTTGGCGCGTTATCTTACGGCGCGGGGCTTGGCGGACGCATCCATCTGGGGGAAAACGACAATGGCTATAGCTGGGGTGACAGCGTTAACGCAAACATCCACGGCTCATACCCTTTGAAAAACTGGCTGAGTGTTTCGGCGGGTGCCACGATAGACCATAGTGGCAAAATAAACGGACGTGATACAGCCGTAACCCATGACATGCCAAGCGGAAATCCTGATTATTATGGTGGGACGGTTGTAACAACATCAGCAGGGTTTCATATTATGATGCCTGGCGAAAATGATGATGCACACGCACTGTCATTTAGTGTCGGGGTGCCCGTCTACCAAGACTATAATGGCATTCAGATGGATAAGGACATGAGCTTTTCTATCGGCTGGAACACTCAGTTCTAAAAACGGGATAACCTTTCTTGCATCCGCCTCTACGGGGCGGGTGCAGGTTTTGGCATTGATAGTGTTGTTGCCATGCGCATTTTATAAATTTTTTCAACATCCGCCGCCACAATCTGGCTTGACTTTGTTACAACCAGATTAAGGTAGTCTATTGTCCTGTGGTCTTCCTCCACACGGTTTCCCTTGACATGGGCCAAGACCAGAAACCTATGCTCAAATCCCTCAAACTGCGTAATGGCCATTGTATCATTTCCCTTGCGAAGGGATATGGACGGGCGAATGTAGTAAGGATTTCCGTTTGGACAAATATCCTGGTTTGGCACATCTTCGCATGCAATATCATAAAGGCCGTTTCTTGTAATATAATGCGGCTCTATTGTACGCACTTCAAACAGACCAAAACGCGGTTCTTTATTTTTAGAGCGTGTTGAAAGTTCTGTTGCAAGACTTTTATAACGACTGGGCTTGCCATAGCGGAAAAAGAAATCATTCCAGTCCAATACCTGATTGCGAAAAACAACGCGGGATTTTGCAATTCTGTCCATATCCTTTTTTTCCAAAAATGATACAAAATCACTCACATTATGAATCACCACACGTTCGCGGTCTTTTAAATCTTTGTCCCGTGCTACAATACGCCCCTTGGCATCACGCGCGTATGCACCGCTCGCGTTGTTGAACAGGTCGCTATATCCTTGCACATTGATATGGACGCGGTAGCCCTTGGTTTTATCCACGAAGCGGGGTGGATTTACTTTTTTCTTTAAATCCCATTCGCAATCATCCGCATGTTGTGCTTTCGGGTCTGTCGCAAAATAAGGGGATTGTCCATTTAAAGAACTGCCCGCAATGGATAGGGAGCCTTGGCTATAATGAACGGGCGCATCGCAATGGGCGCAAAATAAATCATGGTATTTTCCTTGCACACCATACCACTCAGCCCCTTCTTCCAAAGAAGATCCCGATTTTCTGATTTGGAGCATTCTAACATCGCCCCTATAGTTTTTGTAGCATGCTTTATCCATGGTGTTTACAGCCTACTCTTCAATCCTGCCTTTATTGCAAATAATGAAACACACAAGCAAGAAAAAACCGCCCAAAAGGCGGTTTTTAGTATTAATGCTAAAGCCGTAACGCAGGATGACGGTCTTTCTTTACCCCAAGATACGCAAGCTCTGTGGGAAGTTTAAACAAAGGCAAACCCTCTTTTGTTAAATAAGGCGAGCCATGGGGGCCAATAACTTCAGTCAGCTTTTCAACCACATCGGGTTGCCTATCATTAGAATTAACATCACGAGTGTCATTATACATGAATGGTTTTGCATCATGCGGAAGTGGACATGCATAAACCCACTCAAAAAATTCTGCTCCAACAATCGGTTTTTCATTTGGAGTCGTGCCATAACCAACCTTATGAAGAGATCTCATACCAAACCCATTTTGACTTAAGCCACGATAAAGCTCATGGGGCGTTTGCTCATCATAAAACACCGCGACAACGGACCTATTGGGAAACAATCCAGAGAGCAAAGAGATTACATTTTGCGCACGCTCTTCTTGGGAAATTAATGTTTTAACAAGCTCTGCTTCGTTATCTTTTCCTTTAAATGATTGGATCATACTTATATCAGAATTGATTGCCACAATAAGCGGCGTATCAATACCATCTTTTAAATCAATCACACGCTTAAATGCCGCCAGAAAGGCAGGCGCAAAAACATCTTTTGGCAGAGTGAACGTTCCGTTGTTAAAATGTCCGTCTTTTATACCAAGCGCATTCAAGCTATTAGAAATAACCTGAGGGTCTGTGTCTTTAACCACATGTGTGTTTTGACCACCAAAAGAACGCATACCAAATACCTCTCGTTTTTAAATTTAAAGGAGATGTAAGCAAATTATTAAGATGTGTCAATAAAAAATTATGTAAAAACTAAAGCTTCAGCGCCTCATCCACCAGCTTGGCTTGTTCGGCCTGATGGCGGTATAAAGAGCCTGTTGCGGGCGCGGCAGCATCCACACGGCCCACGTAACGAGGACGCGCAGCTTTTACTTTTGCCTCGCTCAACACAGCCTCAATGCGCCTGTCAACAAAATGCCAGTAACCCTGATTCTGCGGCTCTTCCTGACACCATATAACTTCAGCATTGGGGTATTGTTTGAACTCATCCAGCAATGCCTTGTGCGGGAAGGGGTAAAGCTGTTCCACGCGAAGCAGCATAACATTGTCAATTTTACGGTCACGACGTTCTTGCAGCAAGTCATAGTAAACCTTGCCCGTGCAAAGCACGATGCGCTTGATATCTTTTGGCTTGGCCAGAGTGTCTTTGTCCGTATCCCACAAAATTCGGTGGAACGATGTTCCTTCCGCAAAGTCTGCCACATCGCTCACCGCCAGCTTGTGGCGCAACAAGGATTTTGGCGTCATGATAATTAAAGGTTTTCTAAAATCACGGCACACCTGACGGCGCAGCGCGTGGAAATAGTTGGCAGGTGTTGTCAAATTGCAGATTTGCCAGTTGTCTTCCGCACACATTTGCAAGAAACGCTCTGGCCGCGCGGAAGAGTGCTCAGGCCCCTGTCCCTCATACCCGTGGGGCAACAACATCACAAGGCCAGACATACGCAGCCATTTTGATTCTGCCGATGCGATAAACTGATCAATGATAACCTGCGCGCCATTCACGAAGTCACCAAACTGCGCCTCCCATAATGTAAGCGTGTTCGGCTCTGCCAGCGTAAAGCCATATTCAAAACCAAGAACGGCAAGCTCAGACAAAGGGGAGTCGTGCGCTTCAAACACGGGCTGGTCAGGCGCGATGTTTTGCAGCGGCATATATTTTTCTTCGGTGTTTTGATCATACAAAATAGCGTGGCGGTGAGAAAACGTTCCACGCCCCACATCCTGACCAGACAGACGAACGCCTATGCCATCTTTGAGCAATGTGCCAAAGGCAAGACCTTCTCCAGTCCCCCAATCTACATCTTTTCCCGTTTCAAACATTTTTTTCTTGGCTTCAAACAAGCGGGCGATTTTGGGGTTGGCCGCAAAGCTGGATGGTATGTTTGATAAAACACGCCCTACTTCTTGCAACGTATTCGAAGGCACAGCCGTGTTGCCACGACGATCATCACCATAAGCAACTTTTAGCCCTGTCCATTTTCCTTCCAGATAATCCGCCTTGTTGGGTTTATAGCCCTTGGTGGCTTCAAACGCATCATCAAGGTATTTCATAAACTCATCGACCATGGCTTTGGATTCTTGCGCCGTTATCACGCCTTCATTTTGAAGCTGCGTTGCATAAATTTCACGCGTGGTAATCTGGTCTTTTATTTTTTTATACATCAAAGGCTGGGTGAAGGCTGGCTCATCCCCCTCATTGTGGCCAAAGCGGCGGTAGCAATAAAGGTCAATCACCACATCTTTTTTGAATTGCTGACGGAACTCTGTGGCTATGCGCGCAACATGCACAACGGCCTCGGAATCATCTCCATTCACGTGGAAGATAGGCGCGGCCAGAACTTTTGCAACATCGGTGCAATATGGGCCAGAGCGTGAAAACTGCGGACGGGTTGTAAAACCAATCTGGTTGTTGATGACAATGTGCATGGTGCCGCCCACGCGATAGCCTGGCAGTTCAGACATCATCAACGTTTCAGGAATGACACCCTGCCCCGCAAACGCCGCATCCCCGTGCAAGAGCATGGGCATGACCTTGGTGCGCTCAGTATCTTGTCTTTGCGCCTGCTTGGCGCGCACTTTTCCCACCACCACAGGATTCACAAATTCAAGGTGCGATGGGTTGGCCGTCAAGGACAAATGAATGGTATTGCCATCAAAGTCACGATCAGACGACGTACCGAGATGGTATTTCACATCACCCGATCCTTGCACATCATCAGGCACGGCAGATATACCCTGAAATTCAGAAAAGACTGCCGTAAAAGGTTTCCCCATGACGTTGGTCAAGACATTCAAGCGACCGCGGTGCGCCATACCCACCACAATTTCCTCAAGCCCCATCTGCCCGCCGCGCTTCATAATTTGCTCAATGCAAGGAATAAGAGATTCCCCACCATCAAGGCCAAAGCGCTTTGTCCCGACATATTTGGTATGAAGAAACTTTTCAAAACATTCAGCCGCTATCAGGCGTTGTAAAATAGCGCGCTTTCCATTCACGGTAAATTCGGTTTGGTTGCGTGGTTCTTCAATGCGCTGCTGTATCCATGATTTTTCATCAGGGTCTGTCAGGTGCATGAATTCAACGCCAATTTTTCCGCAGTACGTCTGGCGCAGGGCGGTCATAATTTCAGAAAGACTTGCAACCTCCATCCCCAATACGCCGCCCACGAAAATAGAGCGCGACATGTCAGCATCCGTAAATCCGTAATGGGCGGGGTCTAGTTCAGGATGGTAGTCAATTTTTTTCAAGCCCAGCGGATCAAGGTCTGCCAGCAAGTGGCCACGGGCGCGAAACGCGCGGATAAGTTGCAACGCACGGATAGAATCCAGCGCGGCCTGACGCACATCAGAAGGTGTAGAGGACGCGGAAGACGTGCCAAGCTTGTTTGAATTGCTGTTGGCAGGTTCTGCGCTAAAGCCATTTGTATCACGGCGATTTTCAGCAGGTGTCCAGCTCGCGCCATGAAGCTCACGCAATACGCTGACCTCACGGTCATTCAATGTCTTAAAAAAATCCTTCCAGCTAGGATCCACGCTTGACGGGTTTTTCATGAAGGAGGAATAAAGATGGGCGATATATTCTGAATTTGCGCCTGTGAGGAACGAGAGATTTTCGGACATGCAATCAAACCGCTTATACGCGGCTCCTTATGTTTGGTTGTGACCCTATAGTTTTAAAAGGATTGGGAATTTTTGCAAGGGGGCGAAGCACTTATAACCCATCATACCCCAAAGATTTGGCAAGAACCAAAAGCGCGGATTTTTCCGCAGGGCTTATATTGACATGCGATAGCGGGGCATCCGCCTTTTTTGCCCCTATCATTCTGGCAATACGGTCTTTGAGGGAGGCGGGAGATTCTGGCACCGTACTTTTCACGCCATCAATAGGCTGTTCTTGAAACGCCATAGCCACGGCCAATGCAATATCTATAATAACACTTGAAAACCCTGCCAGATCATCAGGCTCCATAAGCCCCGCCAAAACACCCATCATTTTTTCAACCTGCGAGGGCAGTTGTTCGATATGGCGCGACCACTCCAGCCAGTCAATCCGGGCGGCCAATGTTTCCATCAATATCTTTTGCGTGAATTCGGTTTTAAAGAAATCTTCCGAAAACTGGCGCAAGATGGCCGTCAAAGATTGTATTTCCTTTTCCTGCGCTTCCCAACCGCCCGTCACATCGGCAAAGCTGACATATAGCCCCGCACGATATGGCAAGGAGATGAGAGTGCGCTCATCCTCAATAGAAAGCTGCGAGAGTATTTCAGAAACGATAAGCGCCATGCGTGCCTCTTTGCTTGTTCGCCCCAGTATAGAAAGAACGGCAGAAAAACAAAAGAGATACCCGCGCTGCCTAAAAAAAATAATTACATGCCGCTATGGGATAGCATGGCAAAAAGATGCATCAGTTTTTCAGGCAACGTCGAGAATATCAGGTTCGTTGCTGCCAAAAATATACCTGCAATGCCTATCAAAGAGAAAAAATTCGTCATATCAATACCCTTTCTTTTCTTGCCCCTCGCATCTTGCAAGGAGCTATAAAAGAAGATGCAAAGGCAGTGCCACAAAAGTAGTGTTTTTCCTTTGCTTTCAATGAGATATTGGTTAAATAAAGGTTAAAATCGCGGGCTTTTTTTGCCCTCTGGCAAAAATTGCCGTAGCCATTTAAAAGAGCCGCTATGTCGCTTTTTTGGCTTTGTTCCATTTATAAAAGGCAAACAAGCCAATGGTCAAAACAAACCCAACCTTAAGCCACGGCAAAAGCCCCGTGACCATTTCCTTGTTGTCGCCTATCAGATAACCGAGCAGCAATAAGATGAATGTCCAGAGCCCGCCGCCCAACGCTGTATAGGTACTAAATTTCACCAAATCCATTTTGGCAAGCCCTGCAGGAAAAGATATAAAGTGGCGTACGCCCAGCACAAGTCGGCCAAGAAAAATTGAAATCGGCCCGTGCTTTTGGAAATAGGCCTCAATGTACACAAGTTTGGCCTCATCCATCAACATATACTTGCCATAGCGCACCAGCATAAAACGCCCGCAAAAGTAAGCCAGCGCATAATTGGCGAGCGAGCCTGTCATAGTACCACCCACAGCCAGCACAAAAACCAAAGGGCCGTTCCATGTACCCTGATGGATTAAATAGCCAGCGGGAATAAGGGTGGCTTCCGAAG
>CAUJHK010000086.1 GCA_963204715.1 Pseudomonadota bacterium
AAAAGGCTCAATCGTTTTACCACCAGCGCGCATTCCAGAACCGCTGCCCGTATATTTAGGCACCCATAGCTCATACATCTGGCGGCAGGCGTGATACACGCTTGAAAAATAAACAAGCTCATCCATGGTTGGCGCGCGCGGACGCCCCACCATCTCCGTTTGTTGTCCGCCCGTGGGGTTTAAAAGCGTGGCATTGTATAAAAGCCAGCCGTTGGTAGCAAAGCTTGACCCCAGCTTGGCGGCATACAGCGTGATATATTGCGCGCCGTTAAACCCGTAATTCAAAGGCACCAAAAGCCCCACAGCAATCACAAGGCGGAACGGGGCATAAAGCTTTGAAAAGCGTGCACCGAAGGGCACGCCTGTCTGGGCTGTTTCAATGACAACCACAACCGCGTAATAGAGGAAAATCAAAACAGCGACGAGCAAAAGCGCAAGGTTGTAAAAATTGAACAGCGCATGCAGGCCCTGATGGAACGGTGATGAGCCTGTCGGTATAGCCGAAGAGCCAAAAAAGCCAAGATTGGGCCCCGCGCCCCCACTGCCAGGAGAAGGTATGCCAAACACCAGATCCAGCAACATAAACGCAATATCGTTCACGGGGTTTGGTGTTTTGAACATGCTGGTAAAACCAGGCGCACCCCCCGCAGCAAAAGCTTTGCCTGTCATCAGCGCGACGATAAGCAAAAGAAACTGGATGGCCATAATGGCGACGGCTGCCAGCAGGGCAAAGAAAACCAGAATCTGGTCAATATTTTTCCACCCCATATGGACATGGTTGGAGGCCTCTTTTATGACCTGCATCAAGCCAAATGTTCCAATATTAGCAGGGTTTACGAAAGGGTGGTGAGCGGGCAGAATTTTGACCGCACGGTAAACGCACGCAAACAAAAACGAAAGATACCCGAATCCTGATGACCCGAGCTCTTTCGCCCGCGGCAAAATCCCCGGAAGAAGGCTATACTTCAGGGCAGATTTTACGTTTATTTTCTGTGTGTTAGTGGTCATTCATCCCCTGAGCGGCACATTCGCTGCCAGTATATCCCAAAATACATGATTAATCGTGATTAAATAATAGCATAAGCGCAGTTCAGGATGCGAATTTTGAAAAAAAAGTGGCCATGTTGGCCACTTTTAAAACACAGGCGCAAAGATTTGGTTAATGGTTAACCCGCTTTGCGCAAAGGCTTGTATTTGATGCGGTGCGGGGAGGCGTTTTCCCCGTAGCGGCGCTTATAGTCTTTTTCGTAGTCCTCATAGTTTCCTTCAAACCATTCCACGTGGGAGTCACCCTCAAAGGCCAGAATATGGGTGGCCAGACGGTCAAGGAAGGCGCGGTCGTGGGAAATGACGACAACGCAGCCCGGGAATTGTTCCAAGGCTTCTTCCAGCGCGCCCAATGTTTCGGTGTCCAGATCGTTGGTAGGCTCATCCAACAGCAAAACATTCGCGCCAGACTTTAACATCTTGGCCAGATGCACGCGGTTGCGCTCCCCGCCCGATAACATCTCTATTTTCTTTTGCTGGTCTGTGCCACGGAAGTTAAAGGCGGCGACATAGGCTCTGGACGGCATTTCAATTCTGCCAAGCTTAAGAATGTCGAGGCCATCCGAAATTTCCTCCCAGACCGTTTTGCTGCCATTCAGCGAATCACGGCTTTGATCGACATAGCCCAGCGTCACAGAATCAGACACGGTGAATGTTCCCTCGTCAGGTTTTTCCTGCCCTGTAATCATACGGAACAGGGTTGTTTTGCCTGCGCCGTTCGGGCCAATCACACCCACAATTCCGCCAGGGGGAAGTTTGAAAGACAAACCATCAATAAGTAACCTGTCCCCGAAACCTTTCCTTAAATTCTGTACGTCTATGACATTTTCGCCAAGACGGGGCGGGGCGGGGATGACAATCTGTGCGTTGCGCTGGGTCTGGTCTTCAGATTGCGCCAGCAATTCATCATAAGAGGCAATACGCGCCTTTGATTTTTTACGGCGACCTTCGGGAGTCTGGCGAATCCATTCCAGTTCACGCTCCAGAGTCTTTTGTCTGTTCTCCTCGCTCTTGGCTTCCTGCTCCAGACGCTTGCGTTTTTTGTCAAGATAAGCCGAGTAATTGCCTTCATAAGGGATACCCTGTCCCCTATCTACCTCCAATATCCATCCTGTGACGTTGTCGAGGAAGTATCGGTCGTGCGTGACCATGACGACGGTGCCCGCATAGTCTTTCAAGAACCTTTGAAGCCATCCAACGCTTTCGGCATCCAGATGGTTGGTTGGCTCATCGAGCAGCAACATATCAGGCTTTTCCAGCAAAAGGCGGCACAAGGCCACGCGGCGGCGCTCTCCTCCTGATAACCCTTTGACGCTCGCATCCCCTGGCGGGCAGCGTAGCGCGTCCATGGCTATCTCTACGGTGCGGTCAAGCTCCCAACCATCAGCGGCATCAATTTCTTCTTGTAGCTTGCCCATTTCTTCCATCAGGGCATCAAAATCCGCATCAGGCTCACCCATGGCGGCGGATACGGCGTTAAACCTGTCCACCTTGTCCTTAATGGGTTTTAAGGCGACCATCACGTTTTCGGCCACGGTTTTGTTGTTGTCCAGCTCAGGCTCTTGCGCCAGATAGCCCACGCGGGCAGTGTCTGCCGCCCAGGCCTCGCCCACAAAATCCTTGTCCACACCAGCCATAATCTTCAAAAGCGTGGACTTTCCAGCCCCGTTCGGGCCCAAAACACCAATTTTAGCCCCTGGGAAAAAGCTTAAGGTTATGCCGTTCAAAATAGTCTTTCCGTTGGGGAAAGTCTTTTTGAGGTTATTCATCACATAAACATACTGATAGGAGGCCATTCTTGTATTACCTTTTTGGTCATTGGATTTTGCTGCAAAAGTGATTTAGCATGGGTGGAGGAAAAATCCAAAGAAAGGTTTTTATGGCGCCCGATTTTACCAAAAACTCAACCCACTCCATTTTGGAGGCTGACCGCGACCGCGCGGTGAAATCCCGCAATGGGGGCATTGGGGCGGCAGGTTTTATAAGCCCTTATGATTCCAGCCAGTCTGGCACATTTTTATCAAAGCCTGGCGAGGTTGCCATTATAAACCCGCATGATGCGGGGTTTCCTGATTTTGAAATTGGCATGGCGTGGGACAATGTGGCCGTGGAAAGCCAGAAAGGCTTTTGGTCGAAATTTTTCAAAAAGCGGATTTTGCGTGCAGGGGTGGATCTGGATCTGGGCTGCCTGTATGTGCTTAAAAATGGTATGCGCGGCGGCATGCAGGCCTTTGGCGCCGAGCATGGCGCCTATGACACACAGCCCTATATTATGCTCAGCGGGGATGAGCGAAAAGGCGATAAAGAAGGGCTGGATGAGATTATCACGGTCAACGGCGCGCACTGGGATGATATCGAAAAAATTCTGCTTTATGTCTATATTTACGATGGCGCGCCCAACTGGTCTGCCGTGCGTCCGCAAATTCAGGTGCGGGTGCCCAATGAAGAGGCCATGGTGGTCACATTGAATGCGCGCAAAGGCAAAATGTCGGTGTGTGCAGTCGCGGGGCTTGAAAACATTCGCGGTGGTATCAAACTGACCTCTTATCTGGAATATTTCCCGGGCCATGCGGAAATGGATCGCGCCTTTGGCTATGGCCTGTCATGGGAAACTGGCCGCAAGGACTAAAAACAGGTTACACTGCAAAGATATCTTTTTTAACGGAAAAACAAAAAATATGACCCACGACATTGATGATGATTTAAACCTCCACCCTGCCATGATCATGGAAAACCCCAACCTTGTCAGAATCGGGCGGGGACAGGAAATAAGCCTGTCAAAAATTGACCCCACCATCCGCGAGATAACCATCGGGGCGGGCTGGGATTTACGGGCCTTTGAAGGCAACCCTGTGGATGTGGATGTCAGTGTCTTCTTGCTTGATAAAAACGACCGCACGCGCGAGGACGAAGATTTTATTTTTTACAACAATCTTGCGGGGCGCGAGGGTGCGGTCAAACATATGGGAGATTCGCGCACTGGTGCTGGCGATGGCGATGATGAGAATGTGGCGGTTGATTTAATGGCCTTGCCGTTCGAGGTTGTAAAAATAGCCTTTGCGATGTCTGTCTATGACCCCCATCAGGAGCATGATTTTTCAGCCATAAAAAATCTTTATTTCCGCGTGATTAACAATGAAACGGGGCATGAAATTTTCCGCTTTGAAATGGACACAGATTCTAACAAAGGTTCGGCTTTACACATTGGTTACTTTGAAAGGCTTGGCTCCGAGTGGGTTTATAAAGCGCAAGGCGATGTTGTTGATGGCGGGCTTGCCAAAATTGCACGTGACTTCGGGATTGTCGTGGCCGAGGATGTGCGCGCCTAAAAACCGCGCCCGCCTTTGAGACCAAGAAGGGCTTGTGGTTTTATTTTAGGTGCTTTGCTGGTAGAGCCCTGGCGGCCATCGCGGAACCGCTCCTTGCCATCCATCTCCTTGTCGTAGATGGCGTCAATGTCAGGAATATTCCCCATTTTAATTTCCTGCACGCAGGCGGCAAAAAAATTGCAGCCCTTTGTTTCCCATTCGTAAAGCTCGCCCTCTTCGTCCTTGCCGCGAACTTTAAGGACGGTGGGGGACCATTTACCTTGAGAGACGGGTTTGCAGTAAATAAAGCAGATTTGCTCCAGCGGGAGTTTCCCCTCTTCGGGCACATCATACATAAATTGCAGTTCGGCTTCTATCTCATCGCCTTCGTTGTTCATGCGCACTTCGCCGCTGGCGGTGATGCCGCTTTCAGAATCATAGGCAGACCATGGACATGTTTCGTAAGGGGAGAGAACATATCCCACCCCTAATTTGTCGCACAATTCTTTTAAATCCACGCGCATGTCTACCTCATGGCCATTATAGCACAAAATAGCAAGGAAATTCAGGCTTTTCGTACCTTTAAAACCCCATCTTTGCGGAAATGCAGGGTTAGTTCGGTCTTTTGCGCGGCCATAGCTGCATCTGAAACCACAAATCCGCCCTCATCTCGCACTACGGCATAGCCACGATCCAGAACACGCTTGAAAGAGAGGCTTTCCAACATGCTCCCCGCATGTTCAAGCTGTTTAGCACGGTCTTTCAAAAGCATGTCTTTTGTGCGCAAAAGGGACTGGCTCGCCAAGGCCAGATAGCGCGCCTTTTCATCCAGTAGAGCTTGTGGGTGGCGGGGTTGCAAAGGGCTTAAGGCTTGCGCCTTTTGCAGCAATATTTTTTCAAAGCTGTGCAGCAATTTAGACGCCGTCATATCCACTTGCTGCGCTTTGGTGTCCATCAGCCGTTCTGGCGTGCCCAGCCTTGCCACCAGCGTATCAAGGTTGCTGCGCTGTTCACGCAGGCAGCGGGACAAGGAAGACAAAAGCCGCAAGCCGCTGTTTTGCACGCCCGCCAAGAGCTCAAGCCTCACGGGTACGGCGCGTTCTGCTGCGCCCGTGGGTGTGGGGCTTCGCAAATCCGCGACGTAATCTATCAGCGTCGTGTCCGTTTCGTGGCCGACAGCTGAAATAAGCGGGATGGCGCTTTGCGCGGCGGCGCGGACAACCTCTTCTTCGTTAAACGCCATCAAATCTTCCAAAGAACCGCCTCCACGGGCGACAATCAACACATCGGGGCGGCCTTCTTTCATGGCATTAAAACCACGGATGGCGGCGGCAATTTGCTGCGCCGCTCCTTCTCCTTGTACGGCCACAGGCCAGAGCAGGATATGGCGGGGAAAGCGTTCTGATATACGGTGAATGATGTCCCGAATAACGGCGCCCGTGGGGGATGTGACAACGCCAATCACATCAGGCAAAAAGGGCAGGGTTTTTTTGCGGGCCTCATCAAACAGGCCTTCGGCGGCCAGTCTTTTGCGCCGCTCTTCTAGCATTTTTAAAAGCGCGCCTTCGCCCGCCAGTTCCATAGATTCTATCTGCAACTGATAACGGGAGTTTTTGGGGTAGCTTGTAACCTTGCCTGTAATCACCACGTCCAGCCCGTCTTCAGGGCGAACAGAAAGACGTGATACGGTGCCTTTCCAGCAAACAATGTTGATGACGGCGTCCGCATCCTTGATGTCGCCATAAAGATGGCCAGAGGAGGCAAGCTTTAACCCCGAAAGCTCACCGCGCACGCGCACGCGGCCATAGCTTTCTTCCAGCGTGCGTTTAAGGGACAGCGCAAGGTCAGACACGCTCATGTCGGGGACATTGCTTTTGGGTATGGCGGCGCTAAAAAGATCGTCTGCTGGCATGGAATTTGATAGTATAGACGCAACGATCAAAGCTCAAGCTCCAAGGTTTCCCTTATGCCGCACTTTTTGCCTGATTTTTTAATGATGCCTGAATCCCTTTGCGTGGAAAAAATGGTGCAATCCATGGATTGGAATGATGCACGCGCCGCCCGTGTGGCGCAAAAATCAGTAGCAATGGTGGAGGCCATGCGGGGGCAAAAGCGCAAAGCGGGCAGTCTTGAAAACTTTTTTCAAACCTATGGACTAAACACGCAAGAGGGCATTTCCTTGATGTGTCTGGCTGAAGCTTTGCTGCGCATTCCCGATACTGACACCGCCCACGCGCTTATCCGCGATAAAATCACCCAGACCGAATGGGGCAAAGGGTCTGATGACTGGCTTTTAAAGTTAGCGGGTCTGGGGCTGTCGGCCAGCAAATCTACACTTCAAAGCCCTCTTTCATCTTTGGGTGCTCCCGTGATCCGAAAAGCGATGATGGATGGGATGAAGGTTTTGGGTGGGCAATTTGTGCTGGGGCAAAGCATGGAGGATGCCCTCCAAAACGCTTCTAAGTTGGAGCAGGGCAAGGGCTATCTGTTTTCTTTTGACATGCTGGGGGAGGGCGCACGCACACAAGAAGATGCGCAGCATTATTTTGAAGGCTACAGCAAGGCCATTGAAGAAATTGGTGTCCATTTTTTACGCAAAGACGGTAAAAAGCCAGGCATTTCGGTCAAGCTGTCTGCCCTTCACCCCCGCTTTTGCGCCGCGCAAGACGCGCAATGCGTACCAGACCTTATAAACAAGCTGACCCATCTTTGCAGGCGTGCGGCGGCACTCAATATCAATCTGACGGTGGATGCCGAAGAATCTGAACGCCTTGAAACCAGCTTGAAAATAATAACGCCAATTATCGAAGATATCAGCCTTTCGGGCTGGGATGGGTTTGGTCTGGCCGTTCAGGCCTATGGCAAGCGTTGCGTACCGCTGGTCGAGAATCTTGTCGCTCTGGCGCAGCAAAACAGCCGCCGCATACAAATCAGGCTGGTCAAGGGCGCATACTGGGATTCTGAAATCAAGCGGGCGCAGATAAAGGGGCTGGAGGATTATCCCGTTTTTACCCGTAAAATTCACACAGACATCTCTTATCTTGCCTGCGCACAAATTTTGCTGCGCGGGCGGGAATGGGTCTATCCCATGTTTGGCACGCACAATGCCTATACGGTGCAGGCTGTGCTGGAGATGGCGGGGACAAAGCGGGACGGGTTTGAATTCCAGCGTCTTTTTGGCATGGGGGATGCCCTTTATGACCAGGTTTTAAAGACTGAAAAAGTACACGTGCGTATCTATGCCCCCGTGGGCGTTCATAAGGATTTATTGCCCTATCTGGTCAGGCGGCTCTTGGAAAACGGTGCAAACTCTTCTTTTGTGAACAAAGTGTTTGATGTTTCGATTGCACCCGCAGAGTTGTGCAAAGACCCAGTAGAGCAGGCAATGGCGCAGCATTTTGCTCAACACCCATCTATTCCTCTGCCCGCAGCTATTTTTGAAAACCGCACAAATTCCGCAGGGCTTGACCTTGATGATGCGCCCACGCTCCAATCCTTGCTCTCGGCACTCTCCCCTGCCTATGACAGGCGGGAGGTGGTGTGTGCGTCCATTATAGGGGGACGGTTGGAAAAAACGGGTAATTTTGCCGAAATCCGCAGCCCCTCCTCCACGCAAGAGCTTGTGGGTACAGCCTATTACGCCCATGAGGCTTTGGTGGAACAGGCTTTTGTGCAGGCACAGCAGGGCTTTGGTGGCTGGAATGCCACGCCCGCGCAAGACCGCGCGGATATTTTAAACAAGGTGGCAGATTTGTTTGAATCCCACACCGCAGATCTTGTGGCTTTGTGTGTGCATGAGGCAGGAAAAACACTGGCGGATGCGCTTTCAGAAGTGCGTGAAGCAGTGGATTTTTGTCGTTATTATGCTGCACAGGGGCGTGAGTTGTTTGATGAAAATGGCCAAAACCTGCGCTCTTACACAGGGGAGAGCAATAATATTATGCTGCAGGGGCGCGGCGTATTTGTCTGCATTTCACCATGGAATTTTCCGCTGGCTATTTTTACAGGGCAGGTTGTCGCGGCACTGATGGCGGGGAACAGCGTTCTGGCCAAGCCAGCCGAACAAACCCCCTTTATCGCGCAGTTGGCCGTGACATTGATGCACAAGGCGGGTGTGCCGAAAAATGTTCTGCATCTTGTCATTGGCGATGGGCGCGTGGGGGAAATGCTCACCTCTCATGCTCTTGCGGCGGGCGTGGCGTTTACGGGCTCTACGGGCGCAGCGCAGTCCATCAACCGCACCTTGGCCGGCAAGGATGGCGCGATTGTCCCCCTTATTGCCGAAACAGGGGGGCAGAATGCGATTGTGGCGGATTCCTCCGCTTTGCCTGAACAGCTTGTGGATGATGTGGTTTTAAGCGCGTTTGGATCTGCGGGGCAACGCTGTTCGGCGGCGCGGATATTGTTTGTGCAGCAAGACATAGCCGATAAGGTCATCACAATGCTGCAAGGCGCGATGGAAAATTTAAAAGTCGGCCATCCGCAATATTACGCAACCGACATTGGCCCTGTGATTGATGAGGAAGCCCTTGCCATGCTTACAAGGCATAAATCCATGCTGGATAGTCTGGGCAGGAAAATAGCGCAAGCGCCCCTTTCAAAAGACATTGCCCATCACGGACATTATTTTGCGCCCGTGGCCTATGAAATATCAGACCTTTCCATTTTAAAAGGGGAGGTTTTCGGGCCCATCTTACATGTTGTGCGCTTTGGCGCGGGGCAAATGGCGGCTGTTTTAAAGGCGCTGAATGATACAGAGTACGGCCTTACCTTTGGGATTCATTCCCGCATAGACTCTGTCGTGGGTATGGCCGCAAAGGCCAGCAAGGCGGGGAATGTTTACGTCAACCGTTCCATCATCGGCGCGGTGGTGGGTGTTCAACCCTTTGGCGGCAATGGTCTGTCGGGGACAGGGCCAAAGGCGGGCGGGCCGCATTATCTGGCGCGCTTTGCCTGCGAAAAAGTCATATCCACCAACACAACGGCGGCGGGCGGAAATGCCTCCCTTGTCATGCTGGGCGAATGATTGCATAGTGCGGGCGTAAAAAAACAAAGAGGATTTATGATGAAACTTTTGTTGATTGGCTCTGGTGGGCGCGAACACGCCCTGGCATGGAAGCTTTCCATGTCCAAAAACTGCAGCAAACTTTACTGTGCGCCGGGCAACCCTGGTATGGAGGATCTGGCGGAATGTGTGGACATTGCTGCTGATGATATTGAAGGCCTCACAGACTTTGCCGTTGATAAAAAGATTGATCTGGTGGTTGTCGGGCCTGAAACACCGCTTGTGATGGGCGTGGCAGACCCCATGCGCGCCCGCGGGCTTAAGGTGTTTGGCCCCTCAAAGGCGGCTGCGCGGCTTGAAGGCTCCAAAGGTTTTACCAAGGACATCTGCCAAAAATATAATATTCCCACCGCCGCCTTTGGCCGCTTTACAAAGGTGGATGAGGCCGTTGCCTTCATTGAAAAGACAGGCGCGCCGATAGTGATAAAAGCTGATGGCCTGGCCGCAGGCAAGGGTGTTGTTATTGCCCAAAGCATCGAAGAAGCCATTGTGGCCGCGAAGGATATGTTATCGGGTAATGCGTTTGGTTCTGCGGGTGCGGAAATTGTCGTTGAGGAATATCTGGATGGCGAAGAGCTTAGCTTTTTTGCACTGGCGGATGGCAAAACCGTTTTGCCTTTTACCTCCGCGCAAGACCATAAACGCGTAGGCGACGGGGATGTCGGGCCCAATACGGGCGGCATGGGGGCTTATTCGCCCGCCCATCTTTTGACCCATGATTTGCACCTGAAAATTATGGAACAAATTATAAAGCCAACCATGCGCGCAATGGAGGCCGAAGGCTGTCCGTTTGAAGGTGTTCTCTATGCGGGGGTGATGGTGGTAAAGGGTGATCCTTATTTAATTGAATACAACACCCGCTTTGGTGACCCTGAATGCCAGACGATGATGCTGCGCCTTCAAGATGATTTGCTGGAGGTGTTGAATGCCTGTGCCACTGGCACGCTGGGGGATTTTTCGAAGATAAATTTTTCAGATGATATTGCGCTGGGCGTTGTCATGGCGGCACGCGGATACCCTGCATCCTATGCCAAGGGGGGCGTTATTGGCGGGCTTGATAAGGCGCAAGATGTTCAGGGCGTAAAAGTGTTTCAGGCCGGCACAGCCAAAAACGACAAGGCCGAGATTATATCTGTCGGCGGACGTGTGTTGTGCGTAACGGCCTTGGGGGACAGTGTTTTAGAAGCGCAGCAAAAAGCGTACGAAGCCGTAGATAAAATCGACTGGGATGATGGTTTTTGCCGCCGTGACATTGGCTATCGTGCGGTTAAGGTTGAAAAAGCCAAAGTGGCTTAAAATATTGAATTTATTCCTATTTTGTGATATCCTTTAAGTGGCGTTTGGAAACCCGCGCCTTTTTATCACCAATGTCATTCTGAGCAAAGTCTGCCAAAGGCATACGAAGCTGAAGAATCTTTGGCAAAGCCGCTATCATAAAAGATCCCTCACGCGCGTTTGGGGTGAAGGGCTTTTAAAGTTTTACGCGAAGGTTCGAAGGCACGAAGTTTTTTTTAAGCCGTCATGGCGAGCAACATCGCAACGAAGCAATCCATGGATTGCCGCGCTCATTGCATTCGCTCGCCATGACGTGTGGAATCCTTCGTTTCTTCGCTTCTTCGCGTTTAAAATGTTTAAGCGCACATCCTAGCCGTTGCGCCCGTTGTGCGCGTCGTGGTTTAAAAACCAAAAAAAAGTGGACTTAGTCCACCAACATTAACCTTTTAGCGTCGCTTTTGAAAAAAATCCTTAAGAACCTGCCCGCTTTCATCAGCCATAAGTCCGTGGGCAATCTCAATTTTATGGTGGCAGGTGGGTTGCTCAAAAAACTGGCCGCCATGCAACACGCCGCCGCCCTTTGGGTCTGGTGCAGCAAAGACAAGGCGACGGATGCGGGCAAAGGCAATGGCAGCCGCGCACATAGCGCACGGCTCCAGCGTGACATACAAGTCATGCGCAGGAATTCTTTGTGCGCCAACCTCTTTGCACCGCGAGCGGATAACATTTATTTCGGCATGCGCCGTGGGGTCTGAGGAGGAGATGGTGGCATTGCCACTGCGGGCGACTATATCGCCACTTGCGCAGTCCACCAAAACCGCGCCAATGGGCACTTCACCGCCTTGTGCGGCTTTATTCGCCTCTTCCAATGCGCTTCGCATATAGCTATGGTCTTTGTCAGATATCATAAGGTTTGTAAGTAATGGAAAATGACGGACAAAGCAAAGGAGAACGCATCGCCAAGGTTATGGCGCGGGCGGGGCTATGCTCGCGGCGTGATGCGGAAAAGTGGATAGAGGCCGGGCGCGTGGCCGTGAATGGCGATATTTTAACCTCCCCCGCTTGCGTGGTCACGGATGATGATTCCATCACGGTTGATGGTGAGGTTTTGCGGGGGAAAGAGCCCACGCGCCTGTTTTTGTACCATAAGCCTGCTGGGCTGGTGACGACGGCGCGGGATGAAAAAGGACGCAAAACCATTTTTGATTCTCTGCCTAAATCACTGCCCCGCGTGGTGTCTGTGGGGCGGTTGGATTTAACGACGGAAGGCTTGTTGCTGCTTACCAATGATGGGGAGCTATCGCGCTATCTGGAGTTGCCCGCAACAGGGTTAAAACGCACTTACCGCGTGCGTGCCTTTGGCCGTGTGAGTCAAGCCCAGCTTGATAAATTGCAGCAAGGCATGACATGGAAGGGCGTCAAATATGCGCCTATGCAAGCCAAGCTGGAAAGCCATCAGGGCAGCAATTCATGGATAGAAATCACGCTTACCGAAGGCAAAAACCGCGAGGTGCGCAATGTCATGGAATCTCTTGAGCTGGCAGTGAACAGGCTGATCCGCACATCGTATGGCCCATTTCATCTGGCCTCCATGCCCAAAGGCGGGGTTTTGGAAGTGCGCGGCAAAGCACTCACTGACTATCTCCCTGGCTATTTTAAAAAGGCCAAGAAGAAGGATTAACCATGCGCATCACAGGTGGAACCCACGGCGGACGTGTGCTGCAATCTCCCAAAGATCGCACCATCCGTCCTACCTCCGACAAAGTACGCCTTGCTGTATTTAATATTTTAAACGCCCGTGGGCTTGTGCAAGACGCGGCCGTTTTGGATGCGTTTTGCGGCACGGGGGCGCTAGGGCTTGAGGCGTTATCGCAAGGGGCATTATGCTGCACCTTTATGGATAAAAACCGCAGATCTCTTGACCTTGCAAAGGATAATTTTGCTGCACTCAAAATGGATGCGCAACATTCTTTCGTGTTGAAGGACGCATGCAAACCAGGGCTCAAACCTGCCTCAATACCTGCGGCGACGCTGGTGTTTTTAGACCCTCCTTACAAGCAGGACTTGATTGCACAATCCTTGCCCACGCTTGCGGGCTCTGGCTGGGTTGCAGGCGGAGCCTATATTCTGGCAGAAAGTGAAACAATGTGGGATTCAGGCATCTTGATATCCTTGGGGTGCAATGTCATCTTAATGCGTGACTACGGTGATACGCGCATCACACTGGCGCAAATAAACCCAAAGGTGTAAAAGCATTTATGGTCTATCTCTTTGGCATCATTGGGCTTATTTTGGGGTTTGCGGTCGGCCTTGTTATTATCTCCTTGTTTTTAAATGGGTATTCGAGGAGAGATTTGGTGCGGGACAACTCCTTGCGCTGGACTTATGGGCTGGCTGTCTGGGTTTTTGCTGCGCTCGGCGCTTGGGGTGGCGTCTGGCTTTATGAACGATCATTTTTATAGTTGAGGATTTTATGAACATAACAAACACAGATGATGAATATGGCCTTGTTGCCAAAAGCTTTCACTGGCTGATTGCGGTGATGATTCTGGCACTTTTGCCCATCGGGCTTTTTATGGGGGGGATGGAAAATTCGCCCTTTAAGTTTCAAGTCTTTGCCATGCACAAATCCTTTGGTCTTCTGGTTTTCTTTTTGGGTCTGCTGCGCCTTGTTTGGCGTCTTTTTATCTCGCCCGTGCCTGACCACATGGCTAGCCATAAACAATGGGAGGTGATGCTGGCGCGTGCGGCTCATTTCTGGCTTTACGTGTGCATCATCGGCATGCCCTTATCGGGCTGGCTAATGTCATCGGCGGGGGAATATCCTGTGCCGTTTTTCGGAATTCCTATGCCTGCCCTTATGGGCAAGGATGAGAACCTAGGGCATCTGTTCAAAGAAACCCACGAAATTTTGGGCTATACCCTGATGTTTATTCTGGCCTTGCATATTGCGGGCGCACTTAAACACCACATCATGGACGGAGATGAAACCTTGCAGCGCATGACCAGCCTTCGCCGCAACTGGTTTATCACGGCGCTTGTTGTTACGCTGGCGGCGGCTTCCTACGGGGCTATTGCGGCCATCTCTATATTTGGCGAGGAAGAGGATGAACCACGCCCCGCTATCACCACCACGCAGCAAAACCAAGGCACGCAAACACCAGTGATGGATGAAGCGGCCAACAAGGCCGTTGATACCTCAAAATTGCCAGAGCATGGCTGGGCTATTGTCCCTGCCAACAGTCACCTGACCTTTCAGGCGGTATTGTACAAAGAGCCCTTCACAGGCACGCTTAAAAACTTTTCTGGCACAATCATTTTTAACCCCGATGATTTATCATCCGCCTTTGCGGATATTGTCATTGATATGGCGCACGTGGATTCTGGCGATGGCGAGCGCGATAAAAACATGCTGGGCGCAGACTGGTTTAATGTCGAGGCATTTCCACAAAGTCATTTTGTGTCAAAGTCTTTCGAAAAAGCAGGCGATAATTCCTATGTTGCGGTGGGAGATTTTACATTTCGGGGTGTGACGATGCCGCTGGCCGTTCCGTTCACGCTAGAGATAAAAGACAAAACAGCGCACATGAAGGCCGCATTTTCCCTCAACCGCGGGACTTTTGGCGTTGGGCAGGGGCAATGGCAGACGGATGACACAGTCGCGCAAACCGTCAATGTGATGCTTGATTTAATGGCCGTGCAATAAAGCCTCTATACCTAATCTTTTTCATGGGGTAGGATTATTCTCATAATGAGAACGCTTTATCATGTCTGGCTTCATCCATACTCCCGCAAGGTGCGCTTGTCGCTGGCGGAAAAGAAGCTGGAATTTGACCTGCAGATTGAAAAAATATGGGAACGCCGCACGGCGTTTTTGGCCATGAACCCAGCGGGCGATGTGCCCGTTCTGGTAGAGCCTGACGGCACTATTTTGTCGAACTCCCAAGTTATCTGCGAATATCTGGAAGAGGTTTACCCTCAGACGAATCTTTTGGGGCGTGATGCCATTCAGCGCGCAGAAGCCCGCCGCCTTGTGTCATGGTTTGATGTGAAGTTTAACCGTGAGGTGACGGACAATCTGGTGGGCGAAAAGCTGATGAAGCGGTTTTTAAAGCTGGGAGAACCGCATGGCCCTTCCATCCGCGCAGGCCATGCCAACATACATTACCATCTGGATTATATTGGTTTTCTTTGTGAAAAGCGCAAATGGCTGGCGGGGGAGGATTTTTCGCTCGCGGATATTGCGGCGGCTGCACATCTGTCTTCCATTGATTATATCGGCGATGTGCCGTGGGATGAACACCACGCGGCGCGGGACTGGTATGCACGGGTAAAGTCCCGCCCGTCCTTCAAGTCGTTGCTCGAAGATAGAATTCCGGGCTTTACGCCTGTGGAACACTACGAAAATGTAGATTTTTAAAAATCTACAGCGTTTAAAAAATCAAAAATAATAATAACGAATAATAAAAATTAATACGGGTGTAATATTGAATAAAGGAAAAAAACTTTTTTGTTTTGGGTATGGATATACCTGCGACTATTTGGCGCATGAATTGATGCGCGCTGGTGGCTGGGATATTGGCGGCACAACGCGGGATCTTGAAAAAAGAAGTTTTCTGCGCAGCAAGGGCATCAAGGCGCATTTGTTTGATTATGAACACCCGCTGGGTGACCCCTATTTTATTCTGGACGGCACCACGCATCTTTTAATTTCCACCCCGCCTGATGATGCGGGTGACCCCACCTTTCACATGCATGCGCAAGATATTGTCCGCATTCCTACACTGGAGTGGGTGGGGTATTTGTCGACCACGGGCGTGTACGGAGATCGTGATGGCGGCAGCGTGGATGAATATTCCGAAATCCGCCCCAATTCAAAACGCGGGTCGCGCCGCGTACGCGCGGAGAATGAATGGTATTCCTTGTTCCAGCATTACGGCCTGCCGCTTCATATTTTCAGGCTGGCTGGCATCTATGGACCAGGGCGCAGCGCGCTTGATTCCGTTCGCGCAGGTGTGGCGCGGCGCATCAACAAGCCGGGTCAGGTGTTCAACCGCATCCATGTGGAGGACATTGTGCAAACGCTGGTGGCCTCTATGGCACGTCCCAACCCTGGCGCGGCCTATAACCTTTCAGATGATGATCCTGTGCCAAGCTGGGAGGTTATCACATACACCTGTGAGCTTTTGGGCATTACACCGCCGCCCATCATCCCTTATAACGAGGCGGATATGGCGCCCATCACGCGGAGCTTTTATTCCGATAACAAACGCGTGCTCAACGACCGTATCAAGCGTGAACTGGGGGTCACTTTAAAATATCCCGACTACAAAAAGGGTATTGATGCGTGCCTTGCGGCGGAAAACGACCCATCCATGCAAGCCATGATGGAAAATCTTTCGGCCAGTGAAGATTGATTAAAATATATTGGCTGCACGATAAGCCAATCCTAGCCCTACGCTATCCAGCTTATCACCTTGAGATATCATGGCCTCTGGAAACATTTCCCTCACCAATGTGTTAATGATGGGCAACTCCGTTGATCCCCCAGTGAGGATAACCAACTCTATATCAGAATTATTAATCTGTGCAGTGATAAGGCAGTTTTGAATACAGTTGAAAATTTTATGGATGTCCTCAGAAATGGAATGCTCAAATTCTTTGCGCGCTGTTTGAAAAAAAAGATGTGGGTCAAGGTCTTTTAACAAGGTGGAGTGTTTATCATTATAGGTCAGCGCAATTTTAGTAGATTCTACCTGTTCTAATAGCGCGTGCCCCAAATGATTCTGCTGCAGCTTGTAAAGCAGTTCTAATTTTTCAGGGGACAAGGAACGACGCTTAATATCCGCAGTGTCAGCTAACGCTTTGCGGTTTTGTGCATGATGAACCAAAGCCCAATCTGATAGCGTTCTATAAACGCTCATTGGCACAGGCATAAGTTTTTTGCTGTCAAACAAATCATGAAACTGAGTACCAAGACCAAGGGCGGGCATGAAGGAGTGCAAACTTAAACGATAATCAAATGTTGTGCCTCCAATGCGAACTCCACCCGTGGCTAAGATGTCGTCACGTCGGTCGACCTTAAGAACATTTTTGTTAGAAATTTTAATGATGGTAAAGTCAGACGTACCACCGCCAAGATCAATCACAAGAGAAAGCTTTTCATTTGCAAACTTCGCTTCGTGGGCAAACGCGGCGGCAATAGGCTCAAATAAAAACTCTATATTTTTGAATCCAGCCTTGCGCGCAATATTTTCCAGCGTATTTTGTGATTTTATATCAGCCTCATAATTATCATCATGAAAATGAACAGGGCGACCTATGACAAGATTTTCAATATTTTGGTTGGCAAACACATCGGCCTTATCTTTCATGTGAACAATAAAGGCCTTAAGGATGTCGATGAAGGCAACAGCTTTATTGCCGATAATGGTTTTTTCTTCCATAAGCGGAGTGCCAAGAATTTTTTTAAGGCCGCGCATGAGGCGGCCATCTTCACCATCAATATAGGCAGCAATTCCCTTTCTTCCAAACAAGGGGGCGGCACCTTGTTTAAAAAATATGGCGCTGGGCAGGGTGGTTTTGTCATCCTCTAAAGGTACAAGCGTTTTATTTTTTTCGCGTGCTATGGCAAGGGTTGAGTTGGACGTACCAAAGTCGATACCGCACGATATTTTGCCAGACATATATTTTACTTTGTTTAGAATTGAAGGATATTTTAAGTGTTTCGCTTTGGATTCAGCTCTACAGGCAGGCGAATGGTGACGCTTGTCCCCACATTCAAGGTTGATTCAATATGAATGCTTCCACCATGCAGTTCCGCCAGCTCTTTTGTAATCGAAAGGCCAAGGCCTGACCCTTCATGGCTTCGGGTGTATTGATTGGCCGCTTGCTCAAAGGGGTTTGTGATAGTCGGCAATTTGTTGGCGGGAATGCCAATGCCATTGTCCTTGACGTTGAGTGTGACAAACCCGTTTCCGCCCGTGAAGCTGACACTCACCTGCCCTTGCGGATGGCTGAATTTTACGGCGTTGGAAAGAAGGTTTAATGTCATTTGCATCAGAGCGCGGCGGTCTGCGATAATTTTGATGTTCTCGTCAGGAATGCTGATGTTTATTTTTATGCCGTTTTCACTGGCGCGGCTTTCAACCATGTGCGTGGCAAGCCTTATTACTTTTGCGGCGTTCACTTCTTCAAGGCTTAATTCATATTTCCCAGCCTCTATCTTCGACATGTCCAGTATGTCTGTAATCAAATCCAGCAAGTGCTGGCCGCTTTCGTTAATGCCTTTGATATAATCGAGATAACGGTCATTGCCTATAGGGCCAAGAAGCTGCTGCTGCATCATTTCTGAAAAACCGATAATCGCATTCAAGGGTGTGCGAAGCTCATGTGACATATTGGCGAGAAACTGTGACTTGGCGGCGTACGCGCGCTCTGCAACTTCTTTGGCTTCCATCAGAGCGCGCTCATGCTGCATGCTTTCGGTGACGTCCTGCATAATGCCGTAAAGGCCAATGACATCGCCTTCATTGTCAAATTCGCAGCGCCCCTGACAACGCACATGGCGTGTTTCCCCTGATTGCGTGATGACGCGAAAATCAATCTCATGGTCATTTTGTTCAATCACGGCGCGCTGGAAAGCCTGCTCCATACGCCCCGCATCGCGCCTGTGCAGGCGTTCGTTCACTGAATCCAATGTGGCGTGGAACTCCGCACGCGTGGTGCCAAAGATACGGTATATCTCATCAGAAAAGCGAATGTCCTGTGAGCCCAAAGACCAGTGCCAGTGCCCCATGCGGCCAATCGCTTCGGCCTCTAAAAGCTGCTGTTCATGCTTTTGCAAGGCCATCTGGTGCTTTTTGATGGATGTGATATCGCTGCCCGCGCTATAGACAATCCCATCGGTTTTTTTGTGCTTCCAGCCCATCCAGACAACACGGGCTTCTTTGGAGATCATGCGGCATTCAAAATCAACAATGTCCGAATTGTCCTGCGCGCGCAAAAGCTGTTGCATGGGGATGTGTATGGCGGCTTTATCATCAGGGTGGACAAGGTCTGAAAAACCATGGCCTGACAGGTCGTCATACTCATACCCCAAAAGTGTTGTAAAGGTCTGGTTGATGCCCGCTATGCTGCCATCATTGTTTGAGCTGCACAAAGCATCATTGGATAAATCCAGAAAAGCCCGCACATTGGGGTTTTGTTCCGCATCCCCCTTGTTGATGATGTTCTGGATGTTGCGGGAAAATTCCTCGTCTTCCTCCATCGCGGAGGCAATGATGTAAGACACGCCGTTTGATGATTTTATGGTGTCGAACTGGAAAGAAATTTGCTGCGCCGTGTCTTTGAAGATAACCGCATGCGTGCCACTGCGAAGGCCCGTCAGGACATTGTCCTCTGCGGCAAACAACAAGGAGGAATTTCTGAACACCTCTTCAGGCTCTAAAAACTCTGCTATCTCTAAAAAATTGAGGCCAGATACTTCGTTCAGGCCTGACAGGGCGGCAAGCGCGTCATTGGCGTAAAAAACAGTGCCCGCCAGAGTCAAAACCATGCGCGGCGTGGCATCATCCAGATGTGTTTCATTCTGGCCGTAGGTCTGGTGGCTTTGTATTTTTAAAGGACGGCTGGATGACATGAAAAAACCGTGTGGATGCAAGTTGTTTAGAGTCTATGCCGAATCGCACCCTTTTTCATAGCACAAAATATCCCCCAAAGCGAAAAAGCCCCGCAGCGGACTAGGCCGTACGGGGCTTGAACACTGGTTTTTAAAGATTTTTTAGTATTTGTCCGAACAGCCATAAGAC
>CAUJHK010000087.1 GCA_963204715.1 Pseudomonadota bacterium
TGTCGCCTTGTCTATCAAATATTTCATAAAAGGATTATAGGACTATAATCCTGACAATGTCAAGGATTTTATTCCTTTGCCTTGATATCCTGCGGTCTGTCCAGCCATGCGGCGTAATCTGGCAGGGTTTGGGCATCCAGCAATATAATGCCTGGCAGTTCATAAGGGTGGATGGAGCGCAGGCGTTCAATCAGCCTGTCTTTTTTGCTCCACGCCGCTTTGAACAAGACGGCAGTTTCAGATTCTTCCTCTATTTTGTTATCCCAAGGATATATTGCAAAATGCGGCTGGAAGATGTTGGCGCAGGTGATGACTTGTTCCTGCATCAGAATGCGCACGACAGAGCGAGCCGATTCAGGCGAGGAAAAGTTTGAGTAAACCAGCGCCATTTTTTCCATTTGTTCCATAGTGCTATCCTTTTAATGTAAAATTATTAAAGCGTAATTCCAAAATATTTTAAAACCCAGACCATGCCTAAATATAGCGCCGCCGTTAAGACGCAAACCAAGCCCATGGACACATAAAAATTTACGCCCGCACGAAGCAGCGCAGGCAAAACCAAAAACATGGGCATGGACGGCAGAACATACCAAAAGGTGGCTTGGGCATGAGAGGCGATGCGTTCAGCGTCACTTGTTTCATGCCACATCCAGACCATGGCAATTACAGAAACAAGCGGCAAGGACACTATAAGGGCGCCCATGGCAGGGTTTCGTTTTGCTACTTCTGACACCAGCGCTATCATTAACCCAGAAAAAGCCGCTTTTAAAAGTGGATATAGTATCATTATAACACCGCCATCAGTCGCAAAAGGGTTTCATTTTTGCCCAGAATTTCTGCGGCATGAAAGAGGGAGGGAGATTTGTCGCGCCCCGTCAGCGCGGCACGGAACGGCATCATCACCTTGCCAAGTTTTCCATCCCGCATATCTTTTGCGAGCTGGCGGCACGTGTCTTCAAGCGTTTGCGCGGTGAAGATATCCAGCGCGGCGATGTGGGTAACGAGCGCGCCTAGCGTGGCCTTGCCGTCATCATCCAGATGTTTTAGTGCGCCTTCGGACATGTCCAGCGGAATGGATTTGACCAAGAACTCGGCTTCCTCGGCGATTTGTTTTAGGGTGACAGCGCGGGGCTTTAATTCCGGCATCATGGCCATCAGTCTTTTTTCGCCTGCGGCATCAATGGAATGAGGCAGGAAAGGCTGTATCAAATCCAAAAGACGCGCATCATCCGCCAGTTTAATGTAATGGGCGTTGAGGTGATTGAGCTTATCAAAATCCCACCGCGCAGGAGATTTTACAACATGGTCAAGGTTAAACCATTCAAGCGCTTGCGCATCGGAAATAATTTCATCATCGCCATGGCTCCACCCCAGACGAAGGAGATAATTGCGCATGGCTTCGGGCAGATAGCCCATATCACGATATTCCTCCACACTGGCCGCGCCGTGACGCTTTGACATTTTAGACCCATCAGACCCAAGAATAAGCGGCAAATGCGCGTAATCTGGTTGTTTCCAGCCCATGGCATCGTAAATTAAATTCTGGCGGAAGGTGTTGTTGAGGTGGTCATCGCCGCGAATAACGTGCGTGACCTCCATATCATAATCATCCACCACAACGGCGAGCATATAAACGGGTGTGCCATCAGAGCGCAGGATAATCATATCATCCAGTTGTTCATTGTTCACCGTCACATCACCTTGCACATGGTCATGGAGTGTGGTTGCGCCATCCAGCGGTGCTTTGATACGTATCACAGGTTTTACGCCTTCAGGCGGCGTGGCCGAAGAATCCCGCCATCTGCGGTCATAAAAGGTTGGTTTGCCTTCAGCTTTTGCCTTTTCACGCATCACATCAAGTTCTTCGGGAGAGCAATAGCAGTAATAGGCTTTACCCGCGGCAAGAAGCTCATGCGCAACGGCGGCGTGGCGATCACGGCGTTCATATTGCGATATCACATCACCATCATAATCAAGCCCCATCCATTTCACGCCATTAATCAGCGCCTGCACATGCTTTTCATCGTAACGCTCACGATCTGTATCTTCGATGCGAAACACAACCTTGCCGCCGCGTCCGCGCGCATAAAGCCAGTTATAGAGCAGCGTGCGCGCCGTACCGATATGCATCATGCCGGTGGGAGAAGGAGGAAAGCGGGTGACAACGGACATGGGAAGGATTTTCTTTTTTATCAAAGCTGTTAAAGATACTTATGTATTTATCAATAAAAGCGGTTTGAAAACAAGGGATTTCATGGCGGCGGCACGCTTTTGGCAGGGATGGGAGCAGGAGATTAAAGCCCAAAAAGAACGGCTTTTTTTATGGATTCCCGTGGCCTTTGCGGCAGGCATAGCCATTTACTTCGCCCTTCCATTTGAGCCATCTTTGCTGGCCGCGGGCCTTTTGCTGGCTTTGTTGGCGGGCGCGGGATTTAAATTATATTCCCGCCAATTTAGAAACCGAATCTGGTTTTTCAACTATCTTGCGTGCATGGCCATTATTTTGGCCGTCAGCGGGTTTTGCGCCGCGAGCCTTGAGACCGCATGGCGGGGCACACCCGTTTTGGAAAAGCCTCTGAAGTTTGCAAATGTTGAAGCCACCATAGAAAGCATAGAAAAACTGGAAGGCAAGCGCGGAAGCCGTGTGGTTATGAAAGATGTGGCCATAGAAGAATTACTGCGCGATAAAACACCACGAAAAATTCGCCTGACCTTTCGAAAGGATGAAGGCCTGAAAGCGGGGATGCGAATCAAAACGCTTGGAAGCCTTGATGCGCCATCCCATGCGGTGCTTCCTGGCGCTTATGACTTCAGGCGGCATTTGTTTTTTGAAGGGATTGGCGCGGTTGGTTTTTCTTACAAAGCGGCAACGCTTTTGAAAGAAGACAATGCTTTCGTCTTTTTTGAAACCATGCGGGCGTATATCCATAGCGTGATCGGGCAAAACGCAGGCAAGGTGAGCGCGGGCATTATGGGCGCACTGATTACGGGAGAGCGCGGCGAGATTGCCAAGGCAGACAACGATGCCATGAGAAATTCTGGCCTTTATCATTTGCTTTCTATCTCTGGCTCGCACGTTGCTATGGTGACGGGTGTTCTCTTTTTCTTTTTGCGTCTTGGCATGGCGGCAATTCCGTGGCTGGCTATTCGATATCCTATCAAGAAAATTGCGGCTGTTATGGCCATGTTGGGCGCAGGGTTTTATGTGGTGCTGGCAGGGGCGGATGTGCCTGCCATTCGCGCGCTTATTATGACCGCGCTTGTTATGATGGCCATATTATTGGACAGGTCGCCATTATCATTAAGGCTGATTGCCTTTGCGGCGATGATGGTTTTGGTGTTTGTTCCACACGCCTTGGTGGGGGTGAGCTTTCAAATGTCATTTTCCGCCGTTGCTGCCCTTATTTGTTTTTTTGAATATATCAGGGTGTGGTGGATAAAAATATACAGCAGTGGAGGGTTTGCCCGAAAAACGGTGATGTATCTGGCGGCTATTGGCCTGACCTCCATCATTGCGGGCGGCATGACAGGATTTTTTAGCCTCTACCATTTTCAGAGTTTTGCTGTGTATGGTGTTCTCTCCAACATGCTGGCCGTACCTTTGACAGCCTTTGTTATTATGCCAGCGGCTGTTCTCGCCATGATTATGATGCCTTTTGGCATGGCGGCGTGGCCTTTAAAAATTATGGAGTGGGGTGTTTTAAAAATGCTGACCATTGCTTATTGGGCAGCGGGTTTTAAGGGCGCGGTCATACATGTGCACCAATGGCCGCTGTCCACGCTTGTTTTGTTATCAATGGGCATAGTTTTGTTTTTACTGTGGGGCGGATGGCGCGGCAAAGGCGTGGCGTTGAGCTTTGTTGTTTTGGGACTGGTGGTGGCGGGTTTTGCAAAATTGCCCGATATTATGGTGTCTGGCACGGGCAAGCTGGTTGGTATGCGGGCAGGCGATGATTTTTATATTTCATCAGCCCGAAAGGAGAAATTCACATCTGAAAACTGGGCGCGGCTTTTGGGGTATGCGGATAAAAAGCCTTCAGGATTTTATGGCGTGGATTCCCCCGTGCGGTGTGATGATTACGCATGCCGATGGGAGGGGAAGGGCGTGCACGTATCTTTTGTAAAGAAAGAGCAGGCCGTGCAAGAAGAATGTGCATGGGCGCAGCTTGTTTTAGCATCAGTCCCTGTTCCACGAAAGACGTGCGGGGAGGGGGGAATGGTTTATGATTTGTTTGACTTCAAGCGGGACGGGGCGCATGCGTTTTATGTGGGGGGTGCCGCCGTGAGGGGTGAAAGCGTGGGCGATTATTTGGGCGGGCGTCCGTGGCGGTAGTGATGGGGGGATCAACCGCGAAGCCACGAAGGCACGAAGTTTTTTATAAAGGAAGTAATTTTTTAATGATATGTCCGCATCAACGACACAAGGCGGCCTTGGATTTGCACACGGTTGGCATCCAAAATACGTGGCTCATAGGCGTCATTTTCAGGAATTAAGACCACTTTGCCCTTGTCCCGCTTTAGACGTTTTAACGTAACTTCTTCGCCATCAACCAAGGCCACAATAATCGCGCCATCTTCCGCTACATCACATTTTTTGATGATGACCGTATCACCATCTTGAATACCGACATTGACCATGGAGTCCCCGTCAATTTCGAGCGCGTAGTGGTGGCCAGACCCCATCATGGTGGCGGGGACATCAATAAGCGTGTTTTCATCACGAACAGCTTCAATGGGCGTGCCTGCCGCGATGCGCCCTTGCATGGGGATGGAGCGGACATTGGCGTTTGCAATTACGGCATTTATTTCGCGAGTCTGCGTGCTGGCGCGGGACGAATCATTCCCGCGCGGATTGTATCCTTCGGGTAATTTTTTCACTTCCAAAGCGCGGGCGCGGTGTGGCAGCCGTTCCAGATATCCGCGTTCCACAAGTCCCGTAATCAAGCGGTGGATACCAGACTTTGATTTCAAATCGAGCGCTTCGCGCATCTCATCAAAAGAAGGGGCTATATCACCCTTTCCCATGCGGTCATGAATAAAAAGAAGCAGGTCTTTTTGCTTTTTGGTCAACATTGTCTTTTTCCCGATATTGCCCTGAAGAAGAGCTGTTTGTTCCTGTATAGTTCTACACCCGTTCTTGTTCTGTGTCAATGCACAAATATACATGAATTTTGCACATGGGAGTGGCGCGTGTTATTGTAGCAAATAAATAACGTATATACGGAGTGTGTCATGGGATTTTTTGAAAAAGTTAGAGATATTTTTGGGTTGAATGCATCGGAATCATTCCCCGTAGATTCTGCCCCTTTAGAAGAGGCTTCTGCTGTGCCTTTGTCCCAAGAGGCGCAACAGAAAAATAAGGAATTGCTGGCGCAGGTTAAGGCTGTTGGACAGATTGAAATGCGCTTTGGTCTTAACCTTTAACACAGCAGATTGCGCACAGCCAAGCCTATGTCTGGCTGGCGCATCAGGCTTTCGCCAATAAGAAAGGCGTTGTAGCCTGCGGCATGGAAGACATCTAACTCATCGCGGTTTTCGATGCCGCTTTCGGCAACTTTTAAAATAGAATCAGGAATCGATTGCGCAAGGTTTAAACCCGTTCCCAAATCCACCTCCAGCGTTTTTAAATTACGGTTGTTGACGCCCAGCATTTGGGGGGCGAGTTTTAAGGCGCGTTCCAGTTCAGCCTCATCATGCACTTCAAACAGCGCGTCCATGGAAAGTGATGTGGCGATGTTGTAAAAAGACGCGACCTCATCATCACTCAACGCCGCCATGATAAGCAAAACACAATCTGCGCCGAGCACGCGAGATTCATAAATCTGGTATTTATCAACCATGAAATCTTTACGCAAAAGGGGGATGGATACGGACGCGCGAATGGCGGTTGAATACTCATCACGCCCCATAAAATAGGGCTCATCTGTCAAAACGGACATGCAGGATGCGCCGTTGTCTTCATATATTTTGGCGATTGTGACAGCATCAAAATCATCCCGTATAATTCCCTTGGACGGCGATGCCTTTTTTACTTCGGCGATCAGCGCGGGCGCGGGTTGTTTGGCGCGCAGGGCGTTTATAAAGCCTTTGG
>CAUJHK010000088.1 GCA_963204715.1 Pseudomonadota bacterium
AAGAGTTGCGTGAAGGCATTAACAAACTGAATAAAGAAGCGCGCGAACGCCTGACAGCGGCCTTCGAAATCGTCAATGGCCACTTTATGGAGCTTTTTGGTAAGCTTTTTGTAGGCGGTCAGGCGCATTTAAAACTGATCGAGTCAGATGATCCTCTACAGTCAGGTCTTGAAATTTTTGCGCAGCCGCCAGGAAAGACCTTACAATCCTTGTCCTTGCTCTCTGGTGGAGAACAAACTCTGGCTTCTATCGCGCTTATCTTTGCCATGTTCTTAACAACCCCCTCTCCCATTTGCGTGCTTGATGAGATTGACGCGCCATTGGATGATGCTAACGTCGACCGTGTTTGCAACCTTTTGGATGATATTGCCGCGCGCGGTGAAACAAGGTTCTTGATTATTACCCACCACCGTTTGACCATGGCACGCATGGACAGACTGTATGGGGTTACGATGTCGGAGCGCGGCGTATCACAGCTTGTGTCTGTTGATCTGTCTAACCAGCTAGACTTCCTGGAAGCTGCGGAATAAAAACATGGGCAAGCTAGAAGACCTTGAGTCTAGACTTGGCGCGGCCAAGGCAACTTTTGAATCAGAACAACCCAAAACTCCCTCCTCCTTTAGTGCTGAGATGAATTTGGGCATGCGTGCATTTATGGAAATGTTAGGCGTTTTGCTGGGTTCAGGGCTTATGGGCTGGGCATTGGATTCCTATTTCAAAACGATGCCTGCTTTTCTTATAGTTTTTGTAATTCTGGGCATTATTGCCGCTTTTTTTAACTTATATAAACTTTCGCGCAATTTGGGCACGGCAATAGGGTCTAACGGCTTGCAATCTGATGAAAAAGCCGCTAATAAAACCTCGCAAAATGAATCGTAACCTGTAAGAAAAGAGACTGCATAAACGTGGCGAACCCTATTCACCAGTTTGAAATTCAGCCCCTTGTCCCCCTAACGCTGGGCGGTGTTGATATTTCCTATACCAACTCTGCCCTTTGGATGTCTGTTGCCGTTATCTTGTCACTCGGGCTGTTGTCCTTGGGTATGCGCAAAAAGGAGATGGTGCCATCACGAGGCCAGCTCGCCGCCGAAGGTCTTTATAAATTTATCTATGGCATGGTGCGCGATAACGTAGGCGAAAAAGGAATTAGATATTTTCCGTTTGTCTTCACCGTATTCATGATTGTTCTTTTGGGGAATGTGCTGGGTATGATCCCAGGTTCATTCACGTTCACCAGCCATATTGCTGTCACTGGTATTCTTGCGCTTATGATCTTTTTGATTGTGACTGTGATGGGATTCGTCAATCATGGGTTTCATTTTTTGCAATTATTTTGCCCGCCAGGAGTTCCGTTGTGGATTGCCCCACTTCTTATCCCCATTGAAATCATTTCATATTTAAGCCGTCCTGTGACGCTATCGCTACGTTTGTTTATCAACATGCTGGCTGGCCACCTTATGGTTAAAGTTATTGCAGGTTTTTCTGTGATGATGATAGGCGCAGGCATGATCGGTATGCTTGGTTCTATCGGCCCGATGCTGTTTAATGTTTTGCTCATTGGTTTTGAAACCTTTGTTGCCTTCGTTCAGGCCTATGTTTTTGCCCTACTTACCTGCATTTATTTGCGCGACACAGTAGAGATGGCTCACTAATAACTACCCCAATAAATGAAACTTTAACCTAAAACTAAAAGAGGAATAAAATGGACGTCGAAACAGTAAAAATTCTAGCAGCAGCCTTGGCTCTTCTCCCTATTTTGGGCGTTGGTATTGGTCTTGGTTTGATTTTCGGATCATTCAACGAAGCTGTTGCCCGCAACCCTTCAATCCAGTCATCTTTGTTTGGAACACTAATTTTTGGGTTTGCTGTTACAGAAGCTTTGGCTATTTTTAGCTTGGGTATCTCTTTGCTTATCTTGTTTGGTCTGTAAGATCAGCGCAAACAAGAGAGGCTTTTGATTGATGAAAAACCTATTTGTCATCACAGTTGCTGTGTTTGCACTTGCGATGGTCTTTGCGCCATCACAGCCCTTTGCAGCGGCAGATTCAAAAGCATCTGCCAATGAAGCGGTATATGGTGGGCAAGAAACACTTTCCCCCGCTTTGACAGAAGGCGTGGCTCATCCGCAAGAGCATGAAAAAGCAGAGCATGGTGAAGGCGGCGGCCTTCCCCAGTTGAATGTTTCAACATATCCCAGCCAGATTTTCTGGTTGCTGGTCATGTTCGGCGTTCTCTATGTGTCCTTTTCCAAAAGCATCCTACCCACCATTGGCTCTGTTGTGAATGCCCGGGAGAGCCTCATAAAAGGCGATCTTGAGGACGCGCAATCTTTGAAAGATCAGGCAGCTTCCATTCAGCAGGCCTATGAGAAAAATCTGGAACTTGCGAAAGCTCAAGCGTCAAAAGCTGTGATGGACGTCGAGATGGCCGCCAAAAAGAAAGCCGCGGAGCAGATAGACGCTTTTCGCAAAAATGCGGATGCGGATGTTGAGGCCGCAGAAGCCCGCGTTATGGGTGCAAAGGTAAAAGCTATGGGGCAGATGACAAGCGTCGCTGCAGAGGTGGCAAGCATCGCGGCAGAAAAAATAACGGGTATTAACACAGATAGACAAAACGCCCATGCGATTGTTGAAAACATCGCAAGCAAGGCAAAGGCAGCATAACCATGATGGAACTCCTTTCAAAAGATCCTGTTGCGTGGGTGGCAATATCATTCGTGGTATTTGTCGCGCTTGCCTTTAAACTTGCAAGCGGCAAGATAGCCAGCGCTCTTGATACAAAAATTGCACAAATCAAGGCAGACATCGAAACCGCACAACAGCTAAAGCAGGAGGCACAGGCCCTTCTCGCAGACTTTCAAGCCAAGCAACGCAATGCTGAAGAAACCGCAGCCCGTATTATTGAAGAAGCAAAGGCATCTGCCCGCCTTGTACAGGAAAGCGCCGAGGCCGAACTGGCACTAAGCATGGAACGCCGTGAAGCACTACTTTCCGAGCGTTTGAAGCGTATTGAAGAAAAGGCCATTATAGACATCCAGAACCATGCGGCAGACCTTGCCATTCAGGCAACGCGTGAAATTGTCACCAAAACCATGGATGAAAAGGCCAGCGGGAACCTGATTGACCAGACCATTCGTTCCGTTTCCAAATACCTCAACTGATTTTTATGTTCCAATGCCCTGCCCCTGCCCCTATACTAATGCGGTGCTATAGGGGTTTTTTGCATGCAAGATAAAGCCAGTTTTGTTCAATCTATACGTGCAGACGTCAAGTCTGCGGCCTTTATGTTGTCGCAAGCAGAAGATGGGCAGGTTACATCTGTCTTAAATGATCTGGTTTTAGCTTTGGAAGGTGTGCGTGAAAATGTTATTGCCCAGAACAAAATTGATTTGGAGGGCGCATCGAAAAAAAATCTCTCTCCTGCCATGATAGACAGGCTGACGCTAACGTCAGAGCGCATTCAAGCCATGGCACAAAGCGTGCGAGATATATCCCTTCTAGAAAACCCTTGTGGCAAGATTCTTGAAGAATGGACACGCCCCAATGGTTTAAAAATTCAAAAGGTTTCTGTGCCAATTGGCGTTTTAGGGATGATTTATGAATCCAGACCGAATGTTACGATTGACGCCGCTGCGTTGGCCATTAAGTCACGCAATGTCATCATTCTACGCGGAGGAAGCGAAAGCTATCACAGTGCTTCTTTCTTGCATAGTCTGATACAAGAGTGCCTTGAGAAAAACCACTTGCCAAAAGAATGTGTG
>CAUJHK010000089.1 GCA_963204715.1 Pseudomonadota bacterium
AATAAGCGCAGAGTCTGTTACCATCAACCCATGGTTATCCCACTCCTCCGCCTTAAAGACAGAGAGCATGGCAGGCAGCGGAATAGAGTTCATATAATCTCCAAAGCGCACGGTGGACACGTTGTCCAGTGATACCTCCACATTGTCGGAGGTCAGGTTCCTTAGCGTTGTGGACATCAAACGCACCAGACGGTCAAAGACAATGTCCAGCATGGGCAGGCGTTCGTAGTTGACCATGGCGGAGTTGATGAGCGCCATCACACCCGATGTTTCAGCACCGCCCGATAAATCATCATCAAAACCCAGAAGAGAATCAATTTCATCCTGATTCAAAATACGGGCAGACCCTTCCGTTCCCATGGCTGCCGCCATGTCATCCCCGTCTGCAGCACCAGCGTCGGCAGAATCGTCGCCTGCCATGGCGCCCCATTCTTCCATCATCGCCTTCTCTTCGGCGCTCATCTCTTTTTCGTCGACGTTCGTATCGCTCATCTTCGTTGCCTAAACCACGCAAATTTCATAACTTCTCCTTTGTCTTCGCAAGAATTGTGCCGCCGACAAAGAAAACCGTGCGCCTTGCACAGACATACTATTGTATCAGAATCTCCTGAAATAGGACATCCTGAACCTCAATAGGATAAGCCGCCTGATTGACGCGCGCCAAAAGCTCCATCTGTAATCTGTAAATACCTGCAGAACCACGCAAATCCTTCACACGTAGCTCTCTTAAATAGGTCTGGAACTGATCCACCACGCGCGGCATCAGCTTTTCGACGGCAGCCATGTCTTCCGCGTTTTTGAACTCTAGCTGCACAGAAAGCCTCAAATAGCGCGGCGCCCCATCCTCACTGTTCAAATTCACAACCATATCGGGGATTTTTAAAAACTGGGCTCCCGGCACGGCACAGACTTCTTTTCCTTGCTCATCCTTGGTGCAAACCTCTTTGGCCTCGCCTTCTGCTCCATGCTCCCCTTCTTTGGCCGCCCCTTCTTCGGTTGCGGCATCTTTTTTAAGGAATTTATCAAGCATGCCCGTAAAATAAAGCCCCGCGCCCGCGCCAATAAAAAGCACAAGAACGGCCACGGCAATGATAATAATCTTCTTTTTCTTGCCACTTGAGCCTGCGCCTTCCGCGCCTTCGGCGTTTTCTGCGCTTTCACCTTCAAGGGATGCGTTTACATCGTCTTCGCTTTTGTTTTCGTCTGCCATGATATGCCTTTGGTGAGTAGCGTTTTTGTGAATCTTAATGGGCTGAGTATAATCCAAAATGACGCTGCGGTAACAACAGTTTGTGTATTTCTCCCACAAAGCTGCGTAGTCACCATAAAAAGGCAGGCAATTTTTTCCCCCCTGCACAAAAGTTCTATACCCAGCCAGCGCAAAAACTGACTCTTCTCCCTTGTGGATAAATCCATAACATCTTTTATTTCCTTGGTTTTTGAAACTGGCACAAGTTTCGCAAAGCTCTCCACGGGAAAATAAAGGATGTGGTAGCACATGGAAAATTCACTATATGTCGGATTATCGGGACAAGTGGCTCTGGAGCAAAAAATGGCTCTGGTTGCGAACAACATGGCCAATGTCAACACACCCGGGTATCGCGGGCAAAACGCCCTTTTCAAAGAATTTGTGTCAGACCAGCGCCGCATGAAAGAAGATGTGTCGCTGGTGTATAGCTACGGCCAGTACCAGATGAACGATCCAGGCCCCATCAAGGTAACGGGAAACTCTTTAGACGCCGCCCTTGTCGGCCCTGGCTTTTTTGGCGTGCAGACCCCTGAAGGCGTGCAATACACGCGCGCAGGAAATTTTTCGCTCAATGCTTTGGGTGAGCTTGTGACAGCGCGTGGTTATAAGGTGGCTGATCAGGGCGGCGGCACAATCAGCATTCCCGGTGATGCAAAATATGTGAGCATCGACCAAAAGGGCGTTGTATCCACGGATGCTGGCGCAGTTGGAAATTTAATGGTCGCTGAATTCAAGAACTACCAAAAGCTAGATCCCGCAGGCAACGGCCTCTACAAAACCACAGAACAACCCACCCCTGCACAGGAAACAACCGTTATTCAAGGAAAGCTTGAAGGATCAAACGTTGAGCCTGTTGTTGAAATGACACGTATGATTGACATATCACGCGAATATCAGGCGGTGCAAAGGATGATGCAGAACGAACATGAGCGGCAAAGAACGGCCATTCAAAGACTATTACAAAAAAGCTAAATGAGAAAACCAAAAAGGATTAGACCATGTTAAGATCACTTGATATCGGCGCGACAGGAATGTTGGCACAACAGATGAACGTAGATGTCATCTCCAACAACATCGCCAACACCACCACATCAGGCTTTAAACGCCAGCGCGCGGAATTCCATGATTTGATTTATCAAAACAAGCAGCGCCCTGGCGCAACATCTTCTGATTCAGGAACCACTGTTCCCACAGGCATGCAATTTGGGCTTGGTGTCGGGCTGGGCTCTATCTACCGCCTGCATGAGCAAGGCACAATTAAAATGACAGAGAATCCATTGGATCTGGCCATCACAGGCGATGGATATTTCCAGATAGACATGCCCAACGGTGACACAGCTTACACGCGCTCTGGCGTGTTTCAGTTGAATGAAAATGGCGAGATTGTTACCGCACAAGGATATACCGTAAACCCAGGTATTACAGTCCCAGCAGATGCAGAGGACATTGTGGTCAACAATTCAGGCGAAGTGCTGGTCAAACAACCAAACACGGTTGCCATGGCCAATGTTGGCCAACTGCAACTAGCCACTTTTGTGAACCCAGCTGGCCTGGAAGGCATTGGTGATACGCTATTTCTTGAAACAGATGCTTCGGGTGCTGCCACCGTTGGCAACCCTGCCACAGACAACCTTGGTGAAATCCGTCAAGGCGCACTGGAAAACTCCAACGTCAATATTGTTGAAGAGATTACAAACCTGATTTCAGCGCAACGTGCTTATGAGATGAACTCAAAAGTCATCACCACAAGTGATGAAATGCTGCAAACAGTAACGCAGATCAGGTAATGCACATGATAAAGGGAGCAACCATGCTAAAAAAATATCGTGAAGAGTTTAAAATAGGTGTGCGAATCGCATGTCTGGTTTTCTTCATAAGCTTTGGCATGGTTGTCTTGCTGGCGAGCATAAAGCAGGCTATGGCGGCAGACCTGAAAGCAGAAACCATCATCACAGACGACTACATTCGCCTGGGTGATATTTTTGATGGCGTCAAAAATGCGGACTATGTCTTAGGCCCTGCCCCACAGCCTGGCAAGGACATGATTCTAAATGCCAGAACGTTATACAAAATCGCCTCCGCGCTGGATGTGGACTGGAAGCCCAGATACACAACCGAGCAAACCGTGTTACGCCGTGAAGCCGTCATTTTATCGCAAGAGGAAATTTCAAAAGCGCTGGAAGTAAAAATTGTAGAAAGCGGTGTCGACGAAAAGTTCAGCATCACGTTCACAAACACAGTAAAAGACATTGTTCTGCCTGCGAACGCAGATGAAACCATGGAGGTCACTGCCTTTACCTTTAACCCCCAGTCAGACAGCTTTGATGCCGTTGTTGTTGCGCCTTCCAAAGAAGACCCGCAAAAGCGCATTAATATCTCTGGCCGCATTGAAAGACTTGTCCCCGTCCCTGTTCTAAAAAGCGGGTTAACAAATGGTGATATCATCAGCGCTCACGACATTGATTTTGTTGAAATGCCAAAAAACAGAATTCCAAGCGGCATCATCACGCAAGAGCAGGATTTGCTGAACATGACACCGCGCCGCGTTATTTCTGGGGGCAAACTCGTCATGCAAAACGATATCGAAAAACCAAAGATGGTGGACAGAGGAGATTCTGTAACGTTGGTGTTTGCCAATGGGCCCTTGCTTTTAACTGCCAAAGGAAAGTCATTGCAGGCTGGCGCTATGGGCGACACGGTGCGTGTATCAAACCTTGATAGCAACAAAAATCTGCAAGGTGTTGTCACAGCAGACCGCGAAGTCACAATAAGATAGTATTTTTTAAGAGTGGTAAGGGAGTAAGAACATGAACAAGAACATTTTGAAAAACCTTTGTCTTTGCACAGCGTTAGGATTGTCTTTGAGCGCATGCGCTGGAGCAGAGCGTTTGGCAGAAATTGGAAGGGCGCCTGATTTAACACCTATTGAAAACCCGAAGACCAAAGCGGATTATCGCTCCGTATCAATGCCCATGCCCATGCCAGAGCACATCGTCAAACAGAAAAATTCCTTGTGGGCCAGCAACCGTCAGGCCTTCTTTGAAGACCAGCGTGCAGATAACATCGGCGATATTTTAACGGTCACTCTCGATATCAAGGATAAAGCCGAACTAGACAACGCCTCTGAGCGCTCCCGCGGCGCGAACGAAGATGCAGGCCTGAATGCTCTATTGGGTTATGAGGCGGATTTGGCAAGCGTACTTCCTGAGGCTGTGAACAATGCCTCTCTCGTTGGTGCAGAATCCACATCCAAGAGCACAGGGTCTGGCTCCATTGACCGTGAAGAAAAGATCAAGATGAAGCTGGCCGCCACCGTCATGCAAATTCTGCCCAATGGAAACATGGTGATACAAGGGCGGCAAGAAGTGCGCGTTAACTTTGAAAAGCGCATACTCGAACTTGCGGGTGTCATAAGACCCCAAGACATCAATATAGACAACACCATCTCCTATGAAAAGATTGCCGAAGCCCGCGTATCATACGGCGGAAAAGGACAAATTACAGATGTCCAGCAACCTCGCTACGGCCAACAAGTTTACGATGTCCTCTTCCCGTTCTAGGGATCAGAAAGATCCTGGTTCAGAATGAATCGGGCGGACGGGTGTCGTAAAACCACCCTTACTCCAAAAGAAAAGCCGGTACAGGATGTGCCGGCTTATTCTTTGGCAAACAATGGGAGAAAAAACTATTCTTCCCTGTGCGTGCGCTCCATCTTTTCATGACGTTCTTGCGCTTCCAATGAGAGTGTGGCCACAGGACGGGCCTCAAGGCGCGCAACGCCGATAGGCTCTCCCGTTTCTTCACAAAAGCCGTACTCACCATCATCAATACGCATCAAGGCCTCGTTGATTTTTGAAATCAGCTTGCGCTCACGGTCCCGCGTGCGAAGTTCCAGAGCATGGTCTGTTTCGGCGGACGCACGGTCGGCCAGATCAGGCTGTTGCAATTCAGTTTCTTGCAAGGTGTTGTGAATAGTGCCTGATGATTCACGAATAAGTTCAGACTTCCAGTCAATCAACTTCATGCGGAAATATTCCAACATGATAGGATTCATGTAAGCTTTTTTATCCTTGGCAGGATTATAATCGGTAGGGACAACAACACTTTTTTCAGTCGGCATTCAAAAAATTCCTTATCGTCACGGGATACATAAAAGCTTTTTAAAAGCGTAAGGAATATAGGTATTACGCCTTTGAAAAGCAAGCCAGAAAGGCCATTATGTGGGAGTTAAAAACAGTAAAATGATTAATGCGCCGCGGATTGGACAGATTTGGCGGCCTTGGCAATTTCTATCTGCGCCCGAAGGTCTATTTCGTCCAGAATAGCGGTTAATTTGGGGTCTGACACCCGCTCCCGATGAGAGGCAACGACGTCTGCAATATCAATCACTTGGCCCAATGTCATGGTGCCTGTCAAAAGCCCCATACGCAAATCATCCAGCTCTTGCAAAATATCATCCGCCCGCGCTGTCATGCGGCGTTTGGCCGCGCGCTCCGTCGGGCTTTCAGCCTCCTGAACGCTTAAAAGCGCATCCACGCGGGCAATATGTTGTGTAGGCGCGGCGCCCGAAGCGCCCTTTGGCACGGAAGCTATAAAATCTTCGAATGATCCATCGGCACTCACTTTTCCAGTTTTTTTTGAACCAGACGTGCCTGATGTCTTGGACGGCCCTTCGACTTTCATACGGCATGACTCCTTATATGTTCCATTATACGCCCATACGGCTGTCCATATAAGAGGAAAATTTTGCCCACCTCGAGCAGGGCAGGCTTTTTTTGCCCCCACACCCTGCCCCATACAAGCTCACACTACTTAACCCCCTCAAGAAAAAGAGAAAACTTCTCCACACAGGCTGGCACAGACTTCGCATACATAAAACACGAGAGTAGATCAGGGATTGATGATGATTATGTTTAAAACCATTCAAAAGAGCCTCACTGCCATGCAAAACCCGAAAATGCGGGTGGCTTTGTTTGGCACAATGGGTTTTGGCATTTTTCTTCTCACTATTGCGGGGCTGGCTATTCCTGCCGAAGCCAAAACCACGCGCATCAAAGACATCGTAAATTTCGAAAGCGTCCGCGACAACCAGTTGATTGGCTATGGCTTGGTCGTTGGCTTGAATGGTACGGGAGATTCTTTGAATAACTCCCCCTTTACAGAGCAATCTTTGCTGGCGATGCTGGAACGGCTTGGCGTCAACGTACGCGGACAAAATTTAAACACAGGCAACGTGGCCGCCGTTATGGTCACGGCCACGCTACCGCCCTTCACTTCACAAGGCTCAAGAATAGATGTGAACATTTCTTCACTAGGTGATGCCAGCAATTTGCAAGGCGGAACCCTTCTTGTCACACCTTTGATGGCAGCGGATGGTGAGGTGTATGCCGTCGCGCAAGGATCGGTCAATGTGTCTGGCTACGCCGCTGGCGGTCAGGCCGCGCAAGTCACACAAAACATTCCTACAGCCGCCCGCATTCCTGGCGGCGCGATTATTGAACGCGAGATTGCCTTCAAGCTTGAAGATTTAAAACAAGTGCGCCTTGCGCTTCGTAACCCTGACTTTACAACGTCGCGCCGTATCGCGCAGGCCATCAATGGGTACACATCCTCCAATGTGGCTCTGGCCGAAAATTCCGCCAACGTGGTTATCAAGCGTCCTGATTTATATGCGGGCACGATTGTTGATTTGATAACGGACATCGAACAACTGCCCGTTGAACCAGACCAGATTGCCCGCGTGGTGATTGATGAACGCTCTGGTGTTATTGTCATGGGCTCTGATGTTAAAATCAGCACAGTTGCCATTGCACAAGCCAACCTGACTGTGCGCATTACAGAAACGCCCCAAGTCAGCCAACCCAACCCCTTTGCCGAACAAGGTGAAACCGTTGTCGTTCCACGCACAGATTTAACCGTAAACAACAACCCAGATTCCAAGCTCGCAGTTGTTGAAACAGGCGTAACGCTGGAAGAATTGGTCACAGGCCTAAACCGCCTTGGTGTACCCCCGCGCGATGTCATTACTATCTTGCAGGCCATCAAGGCCGCAGGTGCCCTGCAGGCAGAAATAACAACGATGTAGGGATAACACCATGAAACTCAACGCGCTTCAAACAAACCCTGCCCTTCTTTCCAAGGCCTCCACACCTCCTGAAACAAGTGCCGCCGTTACCAAAAATATGTCTATGGAAAAAATTGAAAGTACGGCGCGGGACTTCGAGGCCATGTTTTTATCAGAAATGTTTAAGCCCATTTTTGATTCTGTGGGTGTGGATGAAACCTTTGGCGGCGGCAAGACAGAAGAGATTTTTGGCGGATTTTTGCGCGACGAGTACTCAAAAATGATGGCAGGCACAGGCAATATAGGCATCGCGCAGATGGTCAAAGACCAGTTGATAGAAATGCAAACCAAGGCCGAAAAACAAAATGTGGCACAAAATGTGCAAGGCAAAACAACGTAAGACCTGTGGAGAACAAGAATGTTTAGTGCAAAGTTTGATTTAAAAGACAAATCCTACACGGTGCCTGCTGATATCAATCAAGCGGCATCTCACGCTATTTTATCCATCACAGCTCTAAAAGACGTTCTGGCGCGCGAAACAGAAGCTTTGAAAGACACAAAAACCGCCCTTTTCATGGAATTGCAGGATGAGAAGGTGGAAGCAGGCCACCGTTATGAACTTTTGATCACCAATCTTATGGCGCGCGGCGCAGCCCTTAAAAAAATGGATCCAAAGCTAAAGGCCAAACTGGAAGCGTTGCAAAAGTCTTTTGGTGACGTGGCGGGCGAAAACCTGACATGGCTGGAGCGGTTGAAAAATGCAACTGGCAGGCTGGGTGAAACCATCATGCGCGAAGCGCGCAAATCTGTTGAAAAGCAAACACAATTTGCCTACAGCGCAGCTGGCACCATGCAGCGCGGAAATAAGGCCGTGATTGGCCTCGATGAAAGAGCATAAGGATAACAAAGACACATGAGTAATATAAACCCCATTGCCACAACAAAAATCGCTTCAGGAACTGGCGTTACAAACGCGCAGGCTTTAAGCGGCTCAGGCACGGGCGTATTTTCTAACATTGCGGGCATGAATTTTATTGATTTGATAATCGCGCGGTTGACGGCAGATGATTCAAACAAGACGCAGGCCACAGGAAAATCAGAACAATCGCTGGCAGAAAACACAAAAGAGCTTGCCAGCCTGAAAAAGGACAATCCCCTCGCCCTTTTGCAAATTGCACTGGCTTCACAAACCACAGATGAAAATGGCAATGTTGTTTTGGCAGGGACACAAGACAGCGCAAAAAAACTTGAAACACAGCTTGGTTTGACCAACACCATTATAAACCATTTAAAAAATGTTATGCCCGAAAATGCAGGCAGTGAAAAAAATGGTGTTTTTGAAAAACTTCTGGCACGCCTGCAAACAAAATCTGACACTCTGCAGGCCTCCTTGTCCGCATTAGAGCAAGGCATAATAACAAAAGACACGCCTGTTGAAGACATTCCACAACCAATCCTTATTTTGTTTGGCCTAAACCCATCTCAAATCTCTGAAGTAACAGATAAAGTGCAAAAGCTTGAAGAAAAGCTTGGGCGTGACATTACAGTAGAGGACATGATAGCAGGCGTGGGTGGCATCCTTCCCCCACCTGAAACATCTACATTGACAGCTCTTACTGTGACACCTCCAAAACTTTCCGCAGACGCTATTGATGAGAACACAGAGCCAACGGATGATTTGGCCGCACAGTTAAATGCGCTTGATGTGGGCGGATCAAAAGATGGGAAACCTAGCGATGAAAAACTGGGTGCGGGTCACTTGGAGGAAAAAGAAGCTGACACCAACAACAAAAAACTTGAAAATTCGCAAAGTCTTCCGCAAGCACACAACAGCGATAAAAAAGCATCTGTTCTTTCAAAAGAAGCCTTTGCTAGCATGTTGACAAAAGATACTGGTGCGCAAGGACAGCTTGTTATTCCTGCCCATTTGACGGGCGCAGAACTTGAAAGCGCCCTCTCCCAGCAATACGGCGTGACACCAACATCCGCACTGCCTTTTGGCTCAACGGCGCAATCCGCCAATATCATTGCAACCTCCGCAACTGCAGGACAGCCTCATCCTGCTGTCAACACTGTTGCAGCCCACATATCAAAATTTGCAAACAACACCAGTGGTATAAACACAAACCAAACGCTCCTTGTGCGATTAGACCCGCCAGAGCTTGGGAATTTAAGAATTCGTCTAAAGTTTGGAGCGGATAATTCAATCAAGGCTCATCTCACCGCAGAAAAACCCGAAACATACATGATGCTTCAACGCGATGCGCAATCCCTGGAACGCACACTCCAGCAATCTGGATTTGACACGAGCAGCATTAGTTTTGAACTCGCTCATCAAGGCAACAATTCCTTTGGCAACAATGGCGAAGGTGGCGGCGAAAAAAATTTTGGAAGTAATGGCAACGCAGGTGGGCAGGATGCTCTTCTGGGTGATGAAATTATTCAATCAAGCGTGACGTGGCAAGTTGATCCTTCAACAGGCCATGTGCGCTATAACATTTTTGCGTAAAGGATTTATTCCATGCCAACAGCTATAACAACCACCACAGGTCTTGCCGAACAGGCAAACCAGACGTCACAGCAAAGAGTGACGCTTGCGGAAGATTTTTCTCAATTTTTGCAGCTTCTAACCACGCAGCTTCAAAACCAAGACCCCCTCGCCCCAATGGACTCAACTGAGTTTACAAACCAACTTGTCCAGTTCAGCCAGGTGGAGCAACAAATCAACTCAAACCAAAAACTTGACAGCCTTGTTGCCCTTCAATTGTCAACCATTTCCTCCGTTGCGCTTGGATATGTTGGCATGGACATTTCTTATGTTAGCTCTGACATGAACTATGATGGAACAACACCAGTAGACATCAATTATGCATTGTCTGAAGATGCTGTGTCGGCAAAAGTCAACATTTATGATGACGAAGGCACGCTGGTTTATTCTGCCGATGCCCCCAAAGACACGGGCACCAATAAATTTACATGGAACGGCATCACAACATCAGGG
>CAUJHK010000090.1 GCA_963204715.1 Pseudomonadota bacterium
GCAAATGTTACATCAACAATATCAACGCCTCGAACGCTGGGTGGCGCGCAGGCGCCGAGCGCCAAGCCATCAACGCGCCGCTTCAGGGCACCGCCGCAGACATTATGAAGCGTGCGATGATAAAAATTCCGCCAGCGCTTAAGGCCGCAAACCTGAATGCCAAGATGTTGTTACAGGTTCACGATGAATTGATATTCGAAGTACCACAAAGCGAGCTGGAAGCCACCATACCGCTTGTCAAATCCATCATGGAAAATGTGGTTAAGCTGGATGTGCCTTTGGTTGCCGAAGCGGGTTCGGGTAAAAGTTGGGCAAGCGCGCATTAACATGGATTATTTTGATTACAAATATGTCTTAGCTCTCATCGCAACAGGCATGACAGTATGGGCGCATATCCCCTATTTTATGGGCACCTTAAAGGGCACGAATAAGCCTCATATTTTTACTTGGGTTATCTGGACGCTTTTAACATTCATCGCGGCAGCGGCACAAATTTCGGGCGGAGCGGGCGCGGGTGCCTTGGTGACATGTGCAACAGGTTTTATTTGTCTTGCGATTACAATCGTTGCTTTTGAAAAAGGTGAAAAACGCATTACGAAGAGCGATTGGGTGATGTTTGTCTTCGGCCTTAGTGCCATACCTATTTGGATGATGACGTCAGACCCCCTTCTTGCTGTTATCATTGTAACATTTATAGATGTTTCGGCAGTCGTTCCAACCTTTCGAAAATCGTGGTACAAACCATTTGAGGAAAACACGTTTATGTATGGTTTTAATTTACCCCGCCACATGTGCGCGATTGCCTCACTTCAAACCTTCTCATTCGTAACGGCCTTATATCCTGCAGCACTTTTACTCATGAACGCAGTTATGTATGCCATGTTAAAATGCCGCAGGATGAATATTAAAAAACTGTTGAATTAAAGATTAAAATCTGTCAAATATAGCATTATGAAAAAAAGAGTTTTTGACCTTTTACTCTCTACCACTGCCTTGGTTGCCCTGTCGCCACTCATGGCGGTGATTGCCATGGGCACAAAAATCACACTTAAAGGCCCCATAATTTATAAGCAACCACGTGTCGGCCAACACCAAGAAATATTTACCATCTATAAATTTAGATCCATGACGAACGCCTGCAATGAAAATGGCGAGCTTTTTCCAGACTCAGAGCGCATCACAAAATTTGGCAAATTTATTCGTAAATACGGCCTAGATGAGCTACCACAACTTTTTAATATACTTGCAGGCGATATGAGTTTTGTAGGGCCACGACCACGCGTGGAAAAAGGCCACTTAAAATATGAGATACCTGATACACACTCTATAATATATGCGGCCAAACCTGGTTTGACTGGACCCACACAAATAGCAAGAATGATGCGCGGCGCAGAACTGTCCTTACAAGAAAGATTAGAAAAAGATTTTCATTATGCTGTAAAGCCGCCGAGCATTTTAAGAGACGCATGGCTTATTACAAGAACAGTTCCTATATTCGTTTTGGGAAATGGGGCAAAAACATCTACTGTACAGCCTGACTTCTTTTAAAATCTCCCGCCGCAATAATATTTCCTGTTTTGACATTTTGTGCAATCACCACAAGGCCAGCATTCTGGTCTGTCAGCTTTGCCTGAAGGCTTTGTGTTAACGCTTTTCCATCCCACGCGCCTAAATCTTTTATATCGCTGACAACATTATAATAAGTCAATTTCTTGCCGAAATTGCTACCTTCTATCAAAGACAAGGTTTTGGGAGCATCATAGATGGCCATCCATAACCGCACGTCTTCGTTTTTAATATCTTTGGCGGGCAAGGCAAAACTATATTGACCCGCGCCATTGTCCTGCACGGCCACAGGCAACACTTTTTCACCGCGCGCTTTTAGAATGGCGGCGCTCACTTTGCCAGTCTGATAGCCAATCATGTCGAGATGGCCATTGACGATAAGCTGGGGCGTATAACGCGGGCCTGTTCCTATGATGCGGTTATATTCATTCTGACGGTGGGTACAGAAGCTTTTACCAAGCGAGTTCTGCGACACACTAAAATAATCAACATGACAGGATAGCGCGATAATACTTTGTTGCTGCGCCATCTGACCAATCAACGCATCTGCCGGCGGGCAAAACCCGCAAGACTGTGATGTAAACAACTCCAGCACTACGGGCGGCGGCACGGCGGCGATCTCTTGCGTTTGGGCACGCGCATGCGAAAAAGACAATAAGAAGAATATCGCGATAAAAAAGAATCTGGTCATAGGCCCATCTTAAAGAGGCTTCCCTTTTTTGGAAAGAAGGGATATTTAACTCTTAGAAAGTCATAACAACACAGGAAGCAAGAACCCATGGCCGACCATTCAACCTACCGCAAGGACTTTCCCGTTTCATGGGATGAAATGCATCGTAACGCCAAGGCCTTGGCGTGGAAGCTTTTGGATAAAGGCCCTCTTGAAGGTGGTAAATGGAAAGGCGTTCTGGCCATTACCCGCGGCGGCCTTGTCCCCGCCTGCATTATGGCGCGGGAACTGGAAGTTCTGGTTATCGAAACATTTTGCATCACCACTTACGATGTTAAAGACATGGGCAAATCAAACATCCTGAAAATGCCCCAAAACATCGAAAACCAAGGCGAGGGCTGGATTGTCATTGACGATTTGGTGGATACGGGTGGGACATTCAAAATTATTCGTGAGCATTTCCCAAAGGCTCACTACGCTTGTATTTATGGCAAACCAAAGGGGCTACCCACTGTTGACACGTTCGTCACCGAAGTTTCTCAGGACACATGGATTCACTTCCCCTGGGATCTGGAAATCCAGTACGCGACGCCAATGGCCAGAAAAGAGCCGTAAAAGGTTAATGTTGGTGGACTAAGTCCACTTTTTTCAAATTTTTGAACCACGGATAAACACGGATATCTGTGAAAATCTGTGTTTGTCTTTGGTCAAACCTATTTAAAAAGCCCCTCACCCCAACGCTCTTCCGTGGGGAGAGGGATTTTTATTGGGCATGGTAACCGTGGGACAAGCCCCCCACGCGCAAATGCGGGTTGGCCTGATACATTTCTTCAAGCGCAATATCTTGATTGTCATTCGAAGGTGCAACAGAAGCTTTTTCCCACTTGCTTTTCAGATAGTCTTTTTGTTCTTGAACAATCTGGTCATGCAGGTTGGTGAGGCGTGACAGAACGGCCGCTTGCTCCGCTACATCTCCCGCATCACAGGCAATTTTAAAATCCTGCGCCACTTCATTTTCACCGATGGCGACGTAAACAGCATCCATCGCGGCAAAATGTAGCTCACGCCCCGACAATCTTTGTTCCACAGAAAGGCGGGCATTGTTTTCCCGTAAGGTTTTTAATGTGTTGGTGCGGATGGATTTATAATAGTCCACACTCTGGCCATTCACATCCTCAACACCTTTTGCCCGAAGAATGGATTGGATTTCTCTACGACGAAAGATTGATTGGTCATCAGCGCCACAAACAAAGGTTTTAATCGACCCTTCAATGTTCAGACAGTATCTGATGGATGATAGTTTCCAAATTTTCTTTAATTGCTTTTTTGGGTATTCTTCTATTTCCTCTCTGTTAGGAATGTTTAAAAACTTTCCACCTTCGGTTTCCTGAACGGGATACATGCCATGACATTTGGCAAATTCAATGGCTAGTTTCCAATTATCAAATTTTCCATTTTCATCGTAACCAGCATAAAGCATGGCTTTTCTAAACGATTCAAATGATAATACACGTAATTGATTACGATCGTTGTGATAGGTCGGAC
>CAUJHK010000091.1 GCA_963204715.1 Pseudomonadota bacterium
GCCGCACCATAGGCAGACACACCAAGCGCGAAGAACATATAGCCAAGCTGTGACATGGTAGAATAGGCAATCACGCGCTTGATATCAAACTGCGTCAGGCCAATGGTCGCGGCGACGAACGCCGTACACGCCCCGACGATGCAAACCACCATCAAGGCATCGGGCGCGTATTCAAACACAGGCGACATACGTGCCACCAAAAAAACCCCCGCCGTCACCATGGTGGCCGCGTGAATAAGCGCAGACACGGGCGTTGGCCCTTCCATAGCATCAGGTAACCAAGTGTGTAGCCCAAGCTGGGCAGACTTGCCCATCGCGCCCACAAACAAAAGCAAACAGACTGTGGTCAGCGCGGGCACATCAAACCCGAAGAAGGAGAAGCGAGCGTCCAGCATGGCAGGTGCTTTGGAAAAAAGAACATCAAACTGGACAGAGCCAAACAACATAAAGCAGGCAAAGATGCCAAGCGCGAGTCCAAAATCCCCCACGCGGTTGACCAAAAACGCCTTTATGGCGGCAGCATTGGCGGAATCTTTAAAATTCCAGAAGCCAATCAGAAGGTACGAGGCCACGCCCACCCCTTCCCAGCCAAAGAAAAGCTGCACAAGGTTGTCTGCTGTCACCAGCATCAACATCGCGAAGGTAAACAAGGACAGGTATGACATGAAGCGGGCTTTGCTTTCATCATGCGACATATACCCAACCGAGTACACATGCACACATGAGGACACGAGTGTGACAACGCACATCATAACAACGGAGAGTTGATCCATCCGCAGTGCCCAGTCCACCTTGAACGCGCCAGACGTAATCCAGTTCATCAACGTGATGGTGCGGGGGTCTGACCCTAAAACCACATCCACAAACAACGCGCAGGAACAAAACGCCGCCGTAATAACGCCCGCGCAGGTGATGAGTTGTACCAAACGCGCGCCCAATTGTTTGCCAAACAAGAATGCAATGACAAAGGCAACGACAGGGGGAAATATGGCGAGATGTTCAAGTTGCATGGATTACCCCTTCATGCTCGAAATATCTTCCACCGCAATAGACCCCTTGTTGCGGAAGAAGATGACCAGAATGGCAAGGCCAATCGCAGCTTCGGCGGCGGCGACGGTGAGAATAAACATGCTGAATACCTGCCCCGTCAAATCACCAAGGAAGGATGAGAATGCTACAAAATTAATGTTCACAGCCAAAAGCATCAATTCAATGCACATCAAAATGATAATCACATTCCTACGGTTCAAAAATATCCCGAAGATACCCATCGTGAACAAGGCGGCGGCGAGTGTTAAATAATGTCCTAGTCCAATGTCCATCATGGTTACACCCCTGCGCCTGTTTCGACCTTTACAACGGTCATGGCGTCTTCACGTTTTCTATTATTTTGGTCATATATTCTTTGTTTGCGAACGCCAGGGCGTGTGCGGTGAGTCAGCACAATCGCGCCAATCATGGCAACCAGCAAAATCAAACCCGAAACCTGGAAGGCATAAACATAGTCCGTGTATAGAATTTCTCCCAAGGCCCGTGTGTTCTCAAGGTTTCCTTTTGCGCTCACGAGATTTGAGGCCGCCTGCGGTGAAAATTCCCATGCGCTATAAACCGTAATCAATTCAGCCAGCAGCACACCCCCAATGATAAGGCCAAGGGGAACATATTGCAGCGCGCCTTTGCGCAGCTCCGCAAAGCCCGTGTCCAGCATCATCACCACGAACATGAAAAGGACAGCCACCGCGCCAACATAGACAATCACCAAAATCATCGCGACAAATTCCGCGCCCAGCAACACGAATAGACCTGCCGCGTTAAAGAACGCGAGGATAAGAAAAAGCACCGAGTGAACGGGGTTTTTCGCCGTAATAACCATAAGCCCCGAAAGCAGGGTGATGGTGGCAAAGAGATAAAAAGCAAGTGGCTGTAGCATATTGAATCACGAACTGTTAAAACAACGTTCTTTTCTAATCTCTATAATGGGTTAGCGCAAGGCGGAATACAAAATTTTTGCGCATAATCCCGTCTTGATTTTCTGGCGGGATTGGAAAACAATGAGGATGATTTTAATGATTCTAAATGGCACATTTTTCGTGTAACCCTTCACAAAAGACAATATTATGAAAAAATTTCTATATTCCGTCGCCCTCTTCGGACTTTTTACCTTCCCCCTTTCCTGCCCAGCCATGGCGCAAGAAGATATGTCTGGGTCAACAGGCGAAAACTCATACTTGTCCTTAAGCGCAGGATATTTTGATTTGTTTGAAAGCGACAGCTCGGGTGACTTTCGCGTTGAATATACGGATGCGGACACACTTTTCTGGGTTTTAAAGCCATGGATGGGCGCAGAAGCCACAACAGAAGGCAGCCTTTGGGGCGGCGGCGGATTAAAAGCAGGCTTTATGCTTGCACCAAACATCTATGTTGACCCGTCCGTTGGTGTAGGACTTTATAACCATGGTGGCGATGACACAGATTTAGGCTCCGCCATTGAATTTCGATCACAAATTGAAGGCGGATACCAATTCAAGGGCGGAAGCCGCGTGGGGATTGCGTTCGGCCATGAATCAAATTTGGGACTGGGTGATTCAAACCCAGGTGCGGAAACTTTGAACGTTTATTACCACATGCCTGTTGGCGATTTATTCTAGGCCTTAGGCCAAAACAAAAACCCCCGCTTTTATGGCGGGGTTTTTTTATCTGTACGCCGCTTCTTTGGCGAGGTTGGCGGCTATCTGCGCTTCCCACCTGTCGCCATTGGCCAAGAGTTTTTCCTTGTTGTAGTAAAGCTCTTCACGCGTTTCGGTGGCGAATTCAAAATTCGGCCCTTCGACAATAGCATCCACGGGGCAAGCCTCTTGGCATAGCCCGCAATAAATACATTTTGTCATGTCGATGTCGTAACGCGTGGTGCGGCGCGATCCATCATCACGCGGTTCTGCCTCAATGGTGATGGCCAGCGCGGGGCAAATGGCTTCACATAATTTACAGGCGATGCAACGCTCTTCCCCATTCGGGTAACGGCGAAGCGCATGCTCCCCGCGAAAGCGGGTGGACAATGGCCCTTTTTCGTATGGATAGTTGATGGTCACGCGCGGCATGAAAAACATGTATTTGAGCGTGAGCATCATGCCCTTGACGATTTCGACCAGTAAAAAGGAATTTAAAAAGTTTTTCATTCGTTTATCTTTCTTTACGCGGAGATTCAAAGAAACGGGGTTTTGTTTATTAAAAAAACTCTGAAACTCTGATCCTTCGCGTTAAACTTTTACCTCGGCAACGCATCAAAATATATCAGGCTTCCTGACACAACCAAAACCCATATCAGCGTAAAGGGCAAGAATACTTTCCAGCCAAGGCGCATTAATTGGTCATATCTGTACCGCGGGAACGTCGCCCGCGCCCAAAGGAAGAAGAACATAATCAAGAATGTTTTCAAAACAAACCATATAAAACCCGGGACAACCGCCAAAGCCTCAATCCCAAACGGTGGCAACCACCCACCCAAAAACAACACCGTTGTCATGGCAGACATCAAAATCATGTTGGTGTATTCGCCCAAAAAGAACAACGCGAACGTCATGGCCGAATATTCCACCATAAACCCGCCCGTAATTTCCGATTCACCTTCGGGCAAGTCAAACGGGGCGCGGTTACATTCTGCCAATATTGATATCAAAAACACAATGAGCATAGGAAACAACATCACCTGAACCCACATGGGTCGCGGCACGGTGATAATGTCGGACAAGTTCAATGACCCCGTGCAAAGAATAACCGTGACAATCACCAGCCCCATGGATACTTCGTATGACACCATTTGAGAGGCCGAACGCATTGACCCCAAAAACGCATATTTTGAGTTTGATGCCCACCCCGCCATGATAATGCCGTACACGCCCATGGAAGAGATGGCGAACAGATAAAGCATTCCAACATTGATATCCGCGAGCGCCAATCCTGCATCAATAGGAATTACCGCCCATGCGACCAGCGCGAGGGAGAATGTAAGCATCGGCGCAATTAAAAACACGGCTTTGTTGGCCTGTGATGGGATGATGGTTTCCTTTGATAAAAGCTTGATGCCATCAGCGATTGGTTGAAGAAGGCCAAACGGGCCAACGGTCATAGGCCCCTGGCGGCGTTGCATGGCACCCAGAACTTTTCGTTCCGCATAAGTGTAATAGGCCATGACGCCAAGAATGCACCCTATAATCGCGCCAATATGCGCCAGCATAAATATTGCAGGCCAGCCATACGTGTTCATAAATTCTGGTGTCATAATTTTAATCTCACTTTAAAAACCCTGGCGCTTTCATGGAAGGCGATACGCGCCCTATAAATATTTCAAATTTTGTACCATCAGACAACAGCCCCTGCCCATATCCTGTTATTTTTTTGGGCTGTTTATCCAAAAAGCTTGCGCGCGTTTCATTAAACGTCACCAAAGCCGTGCCTGCTCTACCATCGTTGCAGGTGATGGGCATTTCGACCGTAGGTTCAAAAGAATAAGCTGAATAGCCACCTGTGCAGGAAAAACCTGTGACGCTGTTCAAAACAAGCGCATCGTTGGTCAATGAGCCTTGCAAAAGCGTTTTGTCCGAATCTTTCAATTTGGCAAAGGCGGGAACATTAACGGTTGCGCAGCCCGCCAAAGCAACCAAAAAAGCCATGACTAGAAAAAGCTTCATGCCGCATCTTTCTTGGTCTTGATAAACTTAGCCATGTCGGGTGCAAAATAATTTGGCCCCTTCATCACTTTGCCATCGCCCTCGCGGCGAATAGGTTTTCCATCAGCGCCAAGTTTTGACATGTTTGATCTATGGACTTCATCAAACGCGGCCTCTTTTAATCCGCCCATGCCAAAGGACAAAAACGCGCCATCCAGCACATATTGCAGGTCAATCAACGCATCGAGCGTTTCGATAGGGTCGTTATCGGCCAAAGCCACTTTTAATTCATCCAGCTCTTCTTGAAGAAGATTAATCCGAAGTTCTTTTGTTTGCGCACATGACAAATCCACCTCGCTACGCACAGGCAGACCGTATGTTTCATGAAATTCCTGAACTTGTTCCAATGTTGTTTTTTTCATCTTTAAGCGACTTCCCTCTTTGGCCTTGAACTCACACCCCATGGCGGAACAACCCCCACCACACCACGAACACCTTCATCAAGGCATGTTCTTACCGCCATATCTGCTCCATTGTAATCAGGCTTAAATTGTTCACCATTGCAGGTGACTTTCAGCCCAAATTCTTTTGACAGAGGCCGACAGATCTCCTGCTTAACCCATTTTGCACAAGGCGATTTTCCGTCATAGGGAAGAACAACTTCATCGAGCATGTTATTGGCCGCAAACTGCACAATCTTTCTTGCGGGTATCATCATTGCCTGCAATGCATCCCGATTCGTCCAATTATCGGCGGGATATTCACCACGCAGGTATGTTGCCGACACAGAAAAACTGCGCCCCAGCCCTACAATAAAACCCATAGGCGGCTCTATAGTTGTGTTTTTTTGACGAAACGCATCAGACAGACGAATAACATTCAATATTTCGGTCATTATTATTTATCCTACTCAGCTGCTTCCATAAATTCCTCACCCGAAACGAACACGCGTGAACATTCACGCATGGTGGGAGATGCCTTTGTAATTACGTTTGTTTGATAAAAATCTGTCACTACATTTTCAAGCGCGCCTGTCGGCAAAGCCCCTTCTACGCCAAAGGGCACCCATTCCACAGGCGGCAGCTGGTCAACCGCATCAAATTGCGGGTGTTCGCCCACCAGCTTGCTTCTGAGTTGCAGAAGGTTGTTATACGGCAGGTCAACACCAACATAGTCTGCCAGTGCGCGGATAATTTTCCAGTCTTCTTTGGCTTGGCCTGGTGCATCCACAGCTTTTTTAGCCATCTGCGTGCGGCCTTCGGTGTTCATATAAAGGCCAGACTTTTCAGTGTAAGCCGCGCCTGGGAAAATAACATCCGCGCGTTTTGCGCCCGCGTCCCCATGATGACCTTGATAGACAACAAACACATTGGGGCTTATTTTTTCAAGCGTTTCAGGATTGTCCACCCCCATCAGATACACAACATCAAGCGCGGCCACATCAAGCGGCCTGTCTGATGCAAAGCCAAGCTCAATGCCGCCCACACGCGACGCGGCTGTATGAAGGACATTAAATCCACACCAATCTTGCTTAATGCAACCCAAAGCTTCAGCAGCTTTGCGGACAAAAGCTTGTGCGGTTGCGCCGCTCGCCCCTTTAAAGACATTCGCGCCCACAATCATCATGGGGCGTTCTGCCATAACTTTTCCACAATATTGGGCGACCATGGATTCCAGCGCAAAAAGGTCTGTGCCTGCATGGTTTTTATTATATGTTAGGTATACGGCCTCCCCGTTAACCGCAATTTTTGTATCGGGTTTCATATGAAGTGTTTTTCGTTTGCGGGCGTTCACCA
>CAUJHK010000092.1 GCA_963204715.1 Pseudomonadota bacterium
CCTCATCACCAAAGCCTGCGGCACGCGACTTTTCGTATGTTTCGTTTAAGTCTTTACCATCAACACGCAAGCCATAACGAACGCCGTCATACCGCGCGAGGTTGGAAGAACATTCGGCAGGTGCGATAATGTAATAAACAGGCAGTCCATATTTTGTATGGGGCAGGGACACATCAACAATTTCCGCGCCTTCGGCTTTTAGCCAATCAATGCCCTGCTGCCAGATTTTTTCAACCTCTGGCGGCATGCCATCCACGCGGTATTCTTTGGGAATGCCAACTTTTAAGCCTTTGGCAGATTGTTTTAGCGCGGCCACGAAGTCAGGCACATCTTTTTGCGCAGAGGTTGAATCTTTAGGATCAAACCCAGACATGGATTTTAAAAGCATGGAGGCATCTTCAAGATTGCGCCCGAATGAGCCCGCTTGGTCTAGTGACGATGCAAAGGCAACAACGCCCCAGCGTGATACGCGGCCATAGGTTGGTTTAATCCCCGCGATGCCACAAAAGGCCGCAGGTTGGCGGATAGATCCGCCCGTGTCTGTACCCGTGGCAGCAAGGCACAACCGCGCCGATACCGCCGCCGCAGAGCCGCCCGATGATCCACCAGGGGTAAGGTCAGCGTTTGAGCCATCATTGCGTTTCCATGGGGAGATAACATTGCCATATGCGGATGTTGTGTTCGATGAACCCATCGCAAATTCATCAAGGTTGAGTTTGCCGAGCATGACAGCACCATCAGCAAACAATTTTGATGTGACCGTGGATTCATATTGCGGTTTAAAGCCTTTGAGAATTTTTGAAGCAGCCGTTGTCTGTACGCCTGTTGTGCAGAAGAGGTCTTTGATTCCAATCGGCGCGCCTTCCAGATATCCTGCCGTGCCTTTTTCTCGCCGCGCATCTGATTCTTGCGCCTGTTTTAAAGCAATCTCAGGCGTCTCCACAATGAACGCATTCAAATGACGATGTTCTTCCATCGCTTTCAAATGAGCCTTTGTAATTTCCACGGATGAAAATTCTTTTTTCTCAAGGCCTTTAACAGCTTCAGCGAGGGTGAGGTTGGTAAGATCTGACATTTTAATCCTTTTATTATTTTACGCGAAGTGACAAAGGGGCGAAGCTTTTTTTTGAATATTGTTATGCCTCGATACTTTGAATCTCCGCGTTCATTTTATTCCACAATTTTTGAAACTACGAAAAAGCCTTCGAGGGCTTCGGGGGCGTTTGCGAGGACGGCCTGTTGTTGATTGCCATCGTTCACAACATCGTCACGCAAGCGTAATTTAATGTCCACGACATTTGCCAGTGGGGCGACATTGTCTGTGTTTACCTCATCCAGCTGTTCAACAAACTTCATAATATTTCCAAGCTTAACGCGCACGGCCTCTAGCTCAGTGTCATTCATTTCCAGCCTAGAGAGTGTGGCCACTTTTTTAACGGTTTTTAGATCCATTGAGACTTTCCTTTGATGTTTCCTAGTATTAAACGGGAATGGGGGATTCCGACAAGGATATTTTGAATAAACCCTTGGAATTATCAGGCTCTTGGGCGTAAATGGGGTATGCCTGTAGGACTTTTAAAAGATATTGCCAAGAATTTTCCGCAAAACACCCGCCTTATGGGGATAGATTTGGGGACAAAAACCATTGGTTTGGCCGTGTGTGACGAAAGGCAGAGCGTTGCCACGTCTTTAAAAGTGATTCAGAGGAAGAAATTTTCGAAAGATATTGAGGCCGTTTTTAAAGTTGTCGAGGAGTATGCCATCGGCGGGTTTGTTTTTGGTTGGCCCATAAATATGGACGGGAGCTTGAGCCGATCTTGTGACCGAGTGCAGTCTTTTATCGACGAAATGGCGAAATACCCACAGGCGCCGTGGATAAGTGCGGGGACAGATGTGTGGATAGCCTTATTTGATGAGAGGTTGTCCACATCCGCTGTTCATGACTTTCTGGTTGAAGATGTGGATATGTCTAGAACGAAGCGTGGACAAGTGGTGGATAAGCTTGCGGCGCAGCTTATTTTGCAAGGGGCTTTGGAGTTTATACAAAGAAACGCGCGTTAAAGTCTTTTAAGGCACACAATATTTTATACCCCCGCCATTGGGGTGGTAGAGGGCGCAAGATCCGTCGGTAGGTTCCCCTGGAACACCCGCCAATGATCCATCTGCATTTGTCGTGATAAAACTGCCACAACCGCGGCTTTCCAGCCGTTTTGTCGCGGCGTCTATGGCGTTTTGGCAATCCTGTGAGGCTGTCACAACAGATTTTGACTTTTCCGACGTGAGAAGGGAGATGTTTGAGCGGCTGTTTTCCATCCACGCCCAAGACAGTGCACTGAACAACGCCACCGCGACCAGAATCAAAATAATGACGGAGCCGTTTTGCGCGTTATCTTTTTTAGGAAATGAGTTCATAGAGGGTTATTATACGCGCATATGTCCTGGCGGGAAGTTAAAAAATAAACCCGCGATCTGCCCAATAGTGTGTAAGTACGGGGCGAATCGCGGGTCAGGAGACGGGGCTTTCACTCGGCTACGAGGGTAAAGCTCCGAATCTCATTAAAGAGTGGCCATTTTTATGCATCCAGTCCTTGCCTTCTTCAAAGTCACGGCAGGCGCGTTCGCACACTTTCCAGAAATTTTCTGAGTGGTCCATATGCACCAAATGGGCGCACTCATGGGCCACAACATAGTCAAAAGACTTCGAGGGCGCAAAAATCAAACGCCATGAGAAGGATATGCGGGCGTCCTCCGTGCAGCTTCCCCAGCGGGAGCGCGTATCTTTCACCTGTACGTCTTCCAGACGGCGACGCATCAGGGAGGCTTTTTCCAAGGCCAGTTCAGTGAGTTTCTCACGCGCCAGTTCCATCAAAAAGCGTTTGATGCGGGCGGATGGGTCAGGTTTGTTGGTTAAAACCAGAAGTTCGTCCTTTTTCAACTGGATATCCGTAACTTTTAAAGCTGGATTGTAAAGAACAACAATTCTGCGGTCTTTTCCTAAAATAGGCAGAATCTCGCCATCACGGAAAGGAACCTGCCGAGGAAGGTCACGCAACTTTTCCCTAATCCATTCCTTGTTTTGTTCGGCAAACAGGTACGCTGTACGCATGTTGGCGCGCTTTGGAACGACAAGGTGTACGAGCCTGTTGCGTGGGTCAAGCCGCAGAGCCATGCGCTTGGCACGATCAGACACCGAAAGCTTAAGGCGGGGGGAAATTTCGGCGAAAGGCATGCCAAACCACCCGTTTTCCTGTTCAAAGGAAAAGAGATTCTGGCCGGAACGTGCGCGTGCTCGTTCCGCATTCAAAGGTTTAACCCTTCGTTTCATGCGTTCCTCGTGTTGAAGTCTTAACTATAGAATAACACGAAACTAGCGGCATTGAAAATAATTGGCAAGAGGCAAATGAAAAAATATTTTTTCATTTTGGGGCAAGAAAATTACTATTTTTTAAGATATTGATATTACAATATAAAATGCTATTTTTGCAGTGCGAGGGGGGCGTTAACTTTTGCACCCGAAATGGGCCAAAAATTAGGTGGTATTAACCTAGTATTGGCCAGAATTTCGTCATATTTCAGGTGGTTATCCACACCCTGTTGACGTATAAAACTGGTTAATCTAGGGGCGATTTCTTCCCTCCATCGACCCCCTTCAAATATTCCATAATGACCAGCGCCCTCTTGAAGGTAATGAAATTTCTTTAAAGGATGCAGATTCGCGCACAGGTTGTGGGCGGCAAGTGTTTGTCCAGGGGCGGCTATATCGTCACGTTCGCCCTCAACTGTTAACAAAGCTGTACGCCGTATGTGTGCGGGGTTCACAGCTTCTCCATTCAAAACCATCTCACCTTTTGCCAATAGGTGGCGTTGAAATACCTGATCAACGGTTTCAAGGTAGAATCTGGCGGCGATATCCATGACCGCCAGATACTCATTATAGAAGCCAGAAATTTTGTCCGCAGATTCTTTGTCGCCCATGCGCAAGTGGTTAAACATTTCCCAATGTGATTTTTTGTGTCGCTCAGGGTTCATCATCAAAAACCCTGTAAGCTGCTTAAACCCAGGATAAACTTTTTCACCACGTGCGGTGTAACCATGGGGCACGACAGAAAGTGCGTTCTCCTCAAACCAGTGAAGAGATTTTTGCGCGCCAAACTTTGTCACTTCTGTCGGCGCGGCGCGCGCATCAATTGGTCCGCCCATCAGAGTCATGGAGATCGGCTGGTTGGTAGATTTTCGTGCCGCCATTTGTGAGATCGCGGCAAGGACAGGAACGGTGGGCTGGCACACCGCAACCACATGCGTGTCCGGCCCTAGATGGTCGAGAAACTCTTCTATGTACTGCGCGTAGGTATCAAGGCCAAAATCGCCATGGCTGGGGGATACATCGCGCGCGTTCTTCCAGTCAGTGATATAAACATCGTGATGGGGGAGTAGCGCTTCCACCGTCCCGCGTAAAAGCGTGGCGTAGTGGCCAGACATAGGCGCGACCAACAAAACTTTAGGATCGTTTCTTTTTGTATCGCGCTTAAAATGCAAAAGATCTCCATAAGGCTTAGCCAGAGAAATAGCCTCAGTGATAGAAACTATTTTACTCCCGATTTGAGTCGCTGGAAGATTGAAGGCAGGTTTTTCAAATGTCATTCCTGCGCGGCGAAGCATGTGCGCGGCTGCCGTGAACTCACGGCTAAGTTTTTGTTGCCCCCAGACGCTTGCGCCAATAGAGGCCATAGAGGCGAGGGCAGAGCTTGTGTTGCCGCCAAAAGCTTGCGCAAGCTTTGCTTGTTCGTGCAGTGTATAATCCATGTAAGACATAACAAACACCTTTCACATGCGTTTGTTAAGAGTCTGTCATGCGTTTTTAAGGATGACTATGCGCAATGCAACATAAGCATCAAGAGCCGTGTATAATTGTCTGGTTACTGGCAAACATAAGGTGTGACAAGCACGTAACCGTTAGAGCCTTTACCGCCATACATTAATGTCTGTGTCCAGCTAGACCCACCACAACTGCTGTTTGAATTGTTGACTGTAGAGGTTGTTATCGGCATGAAACCATTTCCATTGAGTGGGATTAACCCTGGGGTGGTGGAGAAAAAATCAAACCCTGTCCCCGTGCATGTTGTGGTGCCGCCACACATGTTTTGCCCAGATCTGCATGATCCAGCCCCGCCATCTGCACCGCGCACTTCAACAACAGCGTATTGAAAACCAGCAGGTTTTGTCCAAGTGTATGTGCCTGGAACTGAAAATTCCTGCACATCCGGCTTGCTGGGGGTGCAGTCGGTTACTTTTCCTAGCTAAAAGGCTACCTCGTCATCGTAATAAGTATTGCTGATGGCCGTGCTATGCCCCGCGAAAGCATTGAATATATGATCGTTGTTGAGGTTTTCCCCATCTCCTGTAGCGGCGGAGCCAGCACCAACGTCTCCATTTTTTCCTATGCTCACTATCGCAAAGGGAGCGTCGTTTTTAACGCCACCCCCATCAACATTGACAACAATGTCCCCTGCAGGGTTTTGACTGGTGACTGTTCCATTGGCAGTAAGGTTTGCGGATACTGCATAAATAATTTTTTGATTATACCCATCAAAAGTGTCGTCGCCCTTTGTGCCCATGGTTGCTGATGGAAAGCCACCAATAAAAACACGGCCACCCGTTACAGGGTTTACAGCCACTTCAACCCCGTTAAAAATTGTGCCAGCGGCGGCAGTTATTGATGGGCATTGCTCAACACCAAAGCCAGCTTGCCCAATATATAGGTTCGGATTTGAGGGACAAGGAAGGCGTTGGTCTGGTGCATTGCCCACATCTGGGCCGTCAAAATTTGAGGAGAACTGGGAAATAAGACTTGTGTTGTTATCAACGCGTTCGTAGATGACATCAGATCGTTTTTTTTGTTTGCTGTATGTCAAGATAGCGAAAAATGCCACCCATTAGCAGGCCCACAATAACAATAGAAATTGCCAGCTCTATTAACGTAAACCCGCATTTTTTATACATGTTTTCCCATTTTTCATAAGGCTCTACAACCATTATGATTTAACGACATTATATTTACAAGTTTCCCCAAAAAAGGTTAATAACCAATAAATATATAAAGCGTCATGCGCCTTGGGTGGCGTTTTCTTTTTCTTTGGGCTTTGTGTCCCGCTCTTTTAGCCACCTGCGTACCGCCGCCACGCCATGGGTGTCGCGGTTAAAGCGGTCTGGCTTTATATCGGGGATTTGTGCGAGGTCTTTTTCGGGGATAGCATCATAGCTATCATCCCACATGCGCATAAAATTTCGGATGCGCGGCATAATATCTTTTTTCCAGCGGCTTCCGTTAAAAATACCATAGTGACCAGTTTGCAGCTGGAACAAGTGGTATTGTTTCTTTTGAGAAAGATTGTAGCAAAGATCGTGCGCCGATGTGGTCTGCCCGCGTGATGAAATATCATCCAGTTCGCCCTCAATGGTGAACAGGGCGGTGCGTTCAATATCTTGTGGACGCACATCAACCAGTTTTTGGGAGAGCGGATCACGCCATTTCATCTGTCCGCGTGGCAATAGGTGGCGTTGAAACACTGTGTCGATGGTTTGCAGGTAAAACTCGCCCGTAATATCCATGACGGCATTATACTCATTATAAAACTTTCTGTGGAAGTCCGCAGAGCCGCCGTCGCCTTGTATAAGGTGATGATAAAACTTCATGTGAGAACCAACGTGACGATCAAGGTTCATCGACATAAAGCCGCTGAGCTGTAAAAACCCAGGATATACTTTTCTAAAAGCGCCAGGGTAGTAGGCGGGTACGGTTTCGACCACGGTGTTTTCAAACCATGATAAGGGGCGTTCCTCCGCCAGCTTATTGACACTGGTTTTTGATATACGCGTGTCAATGGGCCCGCCCATAAGCGTCATGGACAGAGGCTGGTTTGGGTCATTCTCCGATGCCATCAAAGATACGGCGGCCAGAACGGGCACGGCGGGCTGACACACGGCTATCAAATGTGTTTTGGGGCCAAGGAGCGACATAAATTCACGCAGATATGTGATGAAGTCATCAAGGTTGAATTTGCCATCACGCAGCGGAACTTGCCGTGCGTCTGTCCAGTCCGTGACATAAACATCGTGGTGCGGTAGCAAGGCTTCCACAGTGCCGCGTAAAAGCGTTGCGTAGTGGCCAGACATGGGGGCAACCACCAAAACCTGTGGGTCTTTGCGCTTGATGTTGCGTTTAAAGTGAATCAGTGTGCAAAAAGATTTTTCGACGATAACTTCTTGAACAACCGTGACAGTTTTGCCATCTATGGTTGTTTCGTTCAGCGCCCAGTCAGGTTCTCCGAAGCGGCGGGTGACGCGCTCAAACAGCTCGGCCCCTGCGGCAACCGTGCGGCCCATTTGTGTGTGCGAAAGAGGATTCCACGGGTTTTGAAAGGCTGTTCGGGTCAGCTCGGCCGCAATGCGGGCAGGGGTGAGGAGGGCGTGTTGTAAATCGTAAATGTGGTAGAGCATGTTTTTTTATGACCTATGAAAGTGCGTTGTTCGGCAGTACACTTGTTTCTACTATCATACACAAATTGGTTAACAACGTAACCATGAGAAAACGCTGATGAATGAAATTTTGCAAATATTCTCAACATTGCATGCGCAGGTGTTTGATTCTGCTAGGCTGCCCGTTGCTGTCTGCGCTCTTTTGGTGGTGAGCATAGCTGGGGTTTTGATAGGGCCTTTGGGCGGAAATGCCAATCCTGTGCTCTGGCGCGCTGTTGACTTTATGTTTGGGCCTGTGGGGGGCAAGCTGGGCAATACGCAAAGAACGCGCGGTGATCTGATGACACGCGGCCTGATTGTATGCTTGATGGGGCTGATAATCTCTTTTTTGGCGGGCAGCTTTTTCAGCTCATTGTCTATCCACTACCCAACCTATAAAATTGTTGACATTGTTGCTTTAAGCCTTTGTCTAGCCTCGGGGGCGGGCTGGTACTGTCTGTTTAGGCTCTATAGCGCGGTCAAAGGCGACAAAAAGATAAAGGGCGCATTTTACGCCCTCGCTGTGACCAGTCGTAACAACCTGACAGCTGCGGACGAATATACTATCACGCGGGTGGGGATTGGTGTGGCAGCGCGCCTTTTTGACAAGGGTGTAGTGGCACCTGTTTTATGGTATTTGATAGGGGGGCTGCCCGTTGTCTTTGTCTATACAGCGCTCGCGGCTTTAAGCTGGAGGTTTGGGAAGGAAGGTTTTTCCAAGGGCTTTGGGGATGTTGCCCTTGCGCTTGAGAAGCTAATGGGTTTTGTCCCCAATGTATTTGCAGGCATAGTGTTAGCATTGGCAGGTCTTTTGACCCCTACGGCAGGCATGACGCGCTCTTTTATAGGTCTTCTGCGCTTAAAGTCAGGCAATGCCCCTTATTTTGAAGGCGGTGCGCCCGTAACGGCCATGGCTTGGGCTCTGAAGGTGTCTTTGGGCGGCTCTACGCAAGATATGGATGGTTCTGCCATAAAAAGAGGCTGGGCAGGGCCGGCTGGCGCGACTGCGCAGCTTGAGGCCAAACATCTGCACAGGGCCATATACATAATAATTATGGCGCATCTTTTGTTCCTTGCCGCCCTTATGGTGGCATTTTGATAGAAGGATATGGCTTTTTATCCTAACGAACGCTTGACTTTTGTTCCGTTATTCGACTATTGTCCGCTTCGATTTTAAGAATTTACCCATATAAGGAAGAGCGCTATGAGCCGCACATGCATGGTAACAGGTAAGAAAAGAACCGTTGGTAACAACCGTTCCCACGCCGAAAACAAAACAAAACGCACCTTTGAAGTGAATATTCAGGACACAACTGTTTATTCCGAAGTGTTGAAGCGCAAAATAGCGATTCGCGTGACGCCATCAGGTCTTCGCACACTTGACCACAAAGGCGGCATTGATGCCTTTATTCAGTCAACAGCAAAGACCAAACTTGACCCAGCCTTGCGTCCTTTGAAAGCGCAAATTGAAAAGGCGCTCGAAAGCAAAAAGGCCTAAATGACAGGCTCTGTTTCCACGAAGAAACAAAAGAAAATCAAGCCCGCTCCCCCCCAACCGGTGAGCGGGTTTTTCGACGCAGCCATTGACTACCCCAATTTCGGCTTTGATATTACCTACAAAGACCCCAAGAGCCACGCTCGCCTTGGAAAGCTGACCACGCCGCACGGCACTATAGACACACCAAACTATATTTTTTGTGGCACAAAGGCCTCTATCAAGAATCTCTCCCCCTACCAAATGCGTGAGGCGAAGACGGATATTATTCTGGCTAACACCTACCATTTGATGATTCAGCCTGGCGCGGATTTGATTGAAAAGATGGGTGGGCTTCATAAATTCACAGGCTGGAACGGGCCTATGTTAACTGACTCGGGTGGCTTTCAGGTGT
>CAUJHK010000093.1 GCA_963204715.1 Pseudomonadota bacterium
CCTCCCAATTCAGGTTCGGAAAGCTTTAGAACTCTTTATTCTAAAAAGATTTTTCCAGCCCTGCATAATTTTACACCAGACCTTGTCATGATCTCCGCGGGCTTCGATGCCCACCGTGATGACCCGCTGGCGCAGCTAAACCTGACAGAAGAGGATTTCTCGTGGGTTACGACGGGTTTATGCCAAATTGCCGACACACACGCAAAAGGGCGTATTGTCTCGGTTTTGGAAGGCGGATATAACCTGAACGCCCTGAAAAACAGCGTGGCCGCCCATTTAACCGCGCTTGCGGGGTTGTAAGAGGCCCGTCTTGCGCTTTTGACGCAAGTATCATAGGATGTTGCGCCGCCAATGATAAGAAACACGCTTTTACAACGAAGGCCCGCATGACCGCGCAAGCACTTGAAAAAATTGATGAAACTATGGATTTCGAAAAGGCACTGGCCGAACTTGAAACCATTGTGCGCTCACTGGATTCGGGCAAGGCGCCTTTGGATGATTCCATCAAGGCCTATGAGCGCGGAATTGCCCTAAAAAACCATTGCGAGAAAAAGCTGGAACAGGCGCGGCTTAAAATCGAAAAAATCAGCGTATCACCGAACGGCAAAATCACGGCCGAACCGTTTGATGCAAAAGAATAACCCCTTACAACCATAGAAAAGACATCCCCCCATGGCTCCATCACCCAGAGAAGCATCGGAAACCCTTCAAGAAGCGTTGCAGGAGTGCGTTGTCGGCGTAAACAAAACCATCTCCCGCCTTCTTCCAGACACAGACCTTGCTGAGGCGCGCCTGTATGAAGCCATGCGCCATGGTGTGCTTTCTGGTGGGAAACGCCTTCGCCCGTTTATGGTGATGCAATCTGCCAAATTGTTTAATGTGGACACCGCCCGTTCACGCCGCGTGGCGGCGGCGGTGGAACTGCTGCACTGCTATTCCCTCATCCATGACGATTTGCCAGCGATGGACAATTCAGATTTACGTCGCGGCGTGCCAACCGTCCACATGCGGTATGACGAAGCCACCGCCATTTTGGCAGGTGATGCGCTTTTAACCCTCGCCTTCGAAGTTTTGGCAGACCGCGAAACCCACCCGGATCCTGGCGTGCGCATTGAACTGGTGCGCAAGCTGGCCGAAGCCTCAGGCCCGCAAGGCATGGTCGGCGGGCAGATGCTCGACCTTATCGGCGAAAAAGAAGAGTTTGACCTTGGCACAATTTCCCGCATGCAGCGCATGAAAACAGGAAAACTTATGGCCTTTGCCTGTGAAGCGGGCGCCATTCTTGGCAAAGCGGATGAGCCGCACAAAAAAGCACTATGCAATTACGCCTATGACCTCGGCCTTGCCTTTCAGGTGACAGACGACATTCTGGACGTTGAACAATCACCCTCCATGACGGGCAAACCCGCCAATCAGGATGAAAAGGCTGGAAAATCCACCTTCGTTTCCACCATGGGGAAAGATCAGGCCAAGGGGCGTGCCGACATGCTGGTGGCACAGGCCTGTCGTCACCTAAATGTGTTTGAAGGACGCGGTGATATGCTCAAAGAACTGGCCCACTACGTTTTACAAAGACGATCATAACATCATGCAATTCATCGTCATGGGATATGATGGCAACGATGCTGGCGCGCTTGAACGCCGCTTGGCCGTTCGCGATGCTCATTTAAAAGTTTGCGCAGCGTCTGTTGCCAACGGCACGCAATTGATTGGCGCGGCGATGATGGATGAAAACGGTAAAATGAACGGATCATGCATGGTCATGAATTTTGAGTCCCGCGCCCACCTTGATGCGTGGCTCGCCGTTGAACCTTATGTGACGGGCAAAGTGTGGGAGCGTGTCGAGGTTATCGACTGCAAAGTCCCAGACACGTTCAAGCATTGTTTTAAGGCATAGAAGGTTTATTTTTTTCAGAAAATGTGGCGATTGCACTTCTTGCTGCTGACAAACTCCTACCCAAAGAATCAATATCCTTATTGGTGATATTGGCGCAGGCCAGCATCATGCCATTTAAAAAAACTTGCCCGGCAGTCCCCCCCATTGTCCCCTCCCCTATATAGGAAACACCTACAGAGGCAAAACCAAACAAACATGTGTAGGTTAACCCAGCCAAGACCTCTGCAGTACCCTCAAGCCTGGCGTTTTCATACTCTTTTTTTAGTTCTTCAATACTCATATCATAATCTTTCTTTCTAAAATGCAACCGCACTGCCGATCATGGTTTTGCGCTGGGAGAAATTGTTATTACCTTTGCACCACCTGCGGGCGATGACATGGAAGAAAAAATAAACCCCTTCTTTTTTAACTGATGCGATATAACATTCGTGATATTAGGGTCCTGACGCACTTCCACCCACTCTGCACCGCCGTTATGTTTTTTAAAGATATCGATTTTCGCGTTCAAATAACTATAGGCTGTGTCCTGGTCATACACATCTTCCAACGCTTCATCGTAAAGCCGCATATCTTTTAAAAAGGGAATTTGCTTCCTTAATGATTCAGCCATAGCCTCTCGAAAAACAGAAAACAGGCTGTATGCTTTTGATCCAAGCAAGGCTTGAACAACAATTGAATCCTTGTCATTTTTTTGCAAATTATCTTTGGCAATTTTTTGCGTTTCTTCCACAGCATCCAGTATCATTTTTTCGCAAGTCGACGGTACAATCGCCTGCTGGACAAACACAGATGCATTAACAGGGTTTGCGGGCAGAAGATAACTGATGCCACTAAATTTTTGATAGGATGATCGCGTTTTAAAATCAACCCCATCAAAAACCTCGCGCTGTAAAAACACAATGATGTGTGAAGCATGAAGATATCTGCGTTTTATACCTTTTGAAAAATCTCTGATATCAGTCATTTCACAAATCCCAAAAACCACTGTTGCGCTGTGCTTTGTTGACTTCTATGTTTCTTATAATGCGCTCATGTGTTTTCATGGTTCTTGCCGTGAACATAGCGGCCAGCACACTGGCACCTAAAAGAAGATTGTTGGAAGCAGCATAGCCGCCAATACCAATTCCCATCGTAGCAGCGCTATGAAATGCCCAGCTTATAACAGCTCTTCTTTTAGCCTGACTGACTGATGGCATATTCACGTCGACACCCATTACAAACTGTTTTCCCTATGCAATTTTAAAATTTGACGATACGTGTCCAAATTCTTCTTGTAAGATGATATCAGCGTGTATGACATGCCCGCACACGCCATGGAAAAAGCCTGTACCATAGAATTTTCCAAATAAATTCCAGCCCCTCCTATAACCACCGTAGCACTGATAAAATGGCTACAAGCTGTCAATGCGCGCGCCCGTGTCTTTTGGTAGCCTTTTAAATGCTTTTGGTATTCCTGCTCTGTAAAATATTCTTTCATTTTGAACCACACTTGGGCTCAAAACCAGCATTTTTCAAAAGCGCTCTTATTTCTTCCGCACGTCTTGCTTCTATAATTTGAGGCTTGGCTATATCAATTATCGCCAGTGTCGCAATGCCTGAAAGCGCACCCAAAGATGTAAACTCTGGCGTGTTGCTCAACACTCCATAGGCCGTACAGCCAACATAGTTGAAAATATTCGCTATGGCCGCAACAGATGTCGTTCTTTTTATCTGGCTTAAAGATGGATAATCATTGTTATGATTCATAAAAACTCTTCCTAAGCTTGCTATGTCCTCAATGGGCAATATTCGTTACGTTCTTTAAAGGCTTAAAACCTGTTTTTTATTATTAAAAGTTTTCTCGCTAAAGATATATAATTTTTCATAACAATGAACAAGCTTTTTTTGCAAGTTTTCTTGCACTAAAAAACGACATCGTTATAAGTAGCAGTTATGGCTTCCCCAAAAGAACACAGCAAGGCTCATTCTAAACCCTCCAAAACACCGCTTTTGGATGTTATTTCAACGCCTTGCGAACTTCATGACTTGTCCTTGGGCGAGCTCCAGCAAATCACCGATGAGCTCCGCCTTGAAACCATAGATGCCGTGTCTGTGACAGGCGGACATCTGGGCGCAGGTTTGGGCGTGGTTGAATTAACCGTTGCCATTCACGCCGTGTTCAACACACCAGATGACAAGCTTATTTGGGATGTCGGCCACCAAGCCTACCCTCATAAAATCCTAACGGGTCGGCGCGACCAAATCCGCACCCTTCGTATGGGCGGCGGTCTATCAGGATTCACAAAACGGTCTGAGAGCGCGTTTGATCCTTTCGGCGCAGCGCATTCCTCCACCTCCATCTCCGCTGGGCTTGGCATGGCAGCAGCGCGGGATTTATCAGGTGGCAATAACCATGTTATCGCCGTCATTGGTGATGGCTCTATGTCCGCGGGCATGGCGTATGAGGCCATGAACAATGCGGGCGCCATGAAATCAAGGATGATTGTTATTTTAAATGATAACAATATGTCGATAGCGCCGCCCGTTGGCGCCATGAGCAAATATTTAACGGGCCTTGTGTCCAGCAAGCCCTATTTAGGCGCACGCGAAGCGGCCAAAAAACTAACCAACCTTCTGCCCTCTCCCATCAAGAACGCCGCCAAACGCGCCGAAGAAACTGCCCGCGCGGCCTTGGGCGGCGGCACTATGTTTGAAGAGATGGGGTTTTACTACATTGGTCCTGTGGATGGGCATAATCTGGAACAGCTTATATCTATCCTGACCAACATTCGTGACAACCATCCAGAAGCCCCCGTCCTTATCCACGCCATCACAAAAAAGGGTAAAGGCTACGCTCCTGCCGAAAGTTCTGCTGACAAAATGCACGGTGTGACAAAGTTTGATGTGGTGACGGGCGACCAGTACAAAGCAAAATCAAACGCCCCTTCATACACCAAAGTGTTTGCCCAAAGCCTGATTGCCGAAGCCCGCAAGGACGATAAAATTGTTGCCATCACCGCCGCCATGCCATCTGGCACAGGGCTTGATACATTCGGGTATGAATTTCCGACCCGCACATTTGATGTTGGTATTGCCGAACAACACGCTGTGACATTTGCGGCTGGCCTGGCCTGCGAAGGGTATAAACCATTCGTTGCCATCTATTCCACCTTCATGCAGCGTGCCTATGATCAGGTTGTGCATGATGTCTGTATTCAAAACCTTCCCGTGCGCTTTGCGCTTGATCGCGCAGGCCTTGTTGGCGCGGATGGCGCAACACATGCGGGGTCTTTTGACATTGCCTATCTTGGCTGCCTGCCCAATATGGTTTTGATGGCACCGTCCGATGAGGCGGAATTGATGAATATGGTTGCCACCGCCGCCGCGTATAATGACGGGCCGATCGCATTTCGTTATCCACGCGGCGAAGGTGTTGGCATGGAACTTCCCGCGCAAGGAAAAACCTTGCCCATCGGCAAAGGGCGCATTGTTCGCCAAGGCAAAGACATCGCCATATTGTCATACGGCACGCGCATAAAAGAAGCGCTTATCGCCGCCGATATGATGGCCGCCAAAAATGTGAATATCACCGTGGCCGATGCGCGTTTTGCAAAGCCACTTGATAAAGACCTCATCCGCAACCTTGCCAAAACACACTCAAAGCTTATCATCATTGAGGAAGGCTCTATGGGCGGGTTTGGGTCTTTTGTGGTGGACTTCATGGCACAAGACGGGCTGCTGGATGATGGTAAAACCAAAGTGCGCAGCCTTCGCCTGCCAGACATGTTTCAAGACCACGATTCACAAGACAAGCAGTATGAACAGGCTGGCCTGAACGCCAGACACATTGTGAAAACCATTGCGGAGCTTTAGGCCACTTCGTGAAAAAGCCCACCATCGTTTTATTTGACATGGACGGCACTACTGTGCGGCATATCAATCCACACCTGTTGGGCATCCTTGAAAAGATTGATGATGTCATGTTTAAAACAATCGAGTGGTTTCACCGCAAAAATCCTCATCCTGATTTTTATCTTCACTCCACCAAAAAGCCACGCCTCCTTGTTCAGCGCGCCCTTCATTCCATGCGTGCCAAACCTGTGGAACAGATTGTCCAGCCCTGTCCTGGCATTTACACACTGTTGGAGCTTTTGAAAGACTCTGGCATTCCTATGGGGATCGTGAGCAACAGCCTCGGAACAGGCTATGGCCACGACATTTTAACAAAGTTTGATTTATCACATTACTTCACGGCGCAGATTTTTAGAGAGGATATTGAGAGATCAAAGCCACATCCAGACCCAATTTTAAAGGCACTTGAAAGCATGAATATCCTTCTCACCTCACAAGATGTTGTCTGGTATATCGGTGATAGATACAAGGATGTCATCGCGGCGTTGGCTGCAAACGACATTATCAGCGCCAGCGTTGTGCCTTTTGCCTATGGTGTTAAATCTGCCGTTGCCATTTTGGAAAAAGGCTTAAGCCCAGAACACATTATTACAAGCTATACAGATTTTTCTGCCCGCATTTACAGCGTTGTAAAATCTTAGCGGATATATCCAACATCCGCATCATAGGTTTGAATTGTGCCCGCCCGTTGCACGGCCTGCGCATTGTTCAAAAGCTTAAAGACATCTCCATAAACGCCAAAATCAAAGCGTCCAGAAGAAACGCCCTCCCCCATCAAAGACATTAGCTGCTCAAACGCGCTCAATGGTTTGGGCAAAACGACCAGCGAAATCTCAGACCTGTCTTTGAAACCCATCATGTGTGCAGATTCATCCAGCGCATCATCAAGCCCGCCCATTTCATCGACAAGGCCAATTTTAATGGCCTGGCTTCCTGTCCATGCGCGGCCTTTGGCAATATCGCGTACCTTTTTTTCATCCAGCTTACGGCCATGTGCTACCCGTGCGATAAATTGCTTATAGGTGTCATCAATGGCGTTGTCCAAAACGGCGCGTTGTGTTTGTGTCATGGGTTCATTCATAGACCACAGCTTGGCATTTTCGCCCCATGTCATACCATCCCAGTTGACGCCCAGTTTTTTCCAAAGGCCGCTAAGCTCAAACTTGCCCATGATAACGCCGATAGAGCCTGTTATGGTTGTTGGCATTGCATAAATTTTATCAGCATCCGTGCAAATCCAATATCCGCCAGACGCCGCCAAGGCGCCCATGGAAACCACAATTTTTTTGCCATCATGCTTTGCGTTGTTGATGGCGCGGCGTATGGTTTCAGACGCCGTGGGGGAGCCACCGGGGCTGTTCACGCGCAAGACAATAACCTGAACATCTTTGTCCTTGGCGGCCTGCGTGATGGCCTTTGCAATATACCCCCCAGTGGCATAACCCGCCTGATGTTCATCTCCCGATACAATTTCCCCGTCAATGGAAACAAGGGCCACATTGCCTTTTTCATTGTCTTCATATTTTGGAACGACCACATCATAATAATCATCCAGCGATACTTGTGATGAATGGGCGGC
>CAUJHK010000094.1 GCA_963204715.1 Pseudomonadota bacterium
GGCCCGCTCCCGCCCCATACCCAGTCACCTTCTGTGGCGCTGTCTGTACCGCCCAGCCATAATGCGCCAGACCCAAGAGCGCGAACATACGCGTTTTCAGCCGCATCTGAAATTGTAACAAGATGTCCAGCCACACCATTGAGCATGGCGGCGCTTGCGGCAGCAGTGGCGGCGGCATTATTCGTTGTTGTTGAAATATAGCGATAAAAATTCCCTGTAGCCGCGTTGTATCGCAAGTCGGGGTTTTCATTCAAGAAGGATTGAGGAATATTAAAAGTTGGCGTTTCATTGATATCAGTAATATTAACAACCACATTTCGAGTGGCCGATAACGTGCCAAAGCCGTTGTCCGTTGCGCGTATGGACAGGGTATAAGAGCTTGCCCATTCATGGTTCAGATTCGCATTTGAGCTGATACGTATTGCGCCTGTGGAGCTGTTGATTGCAAAAATATTGTCTGTGTTGCCACTAACAATAGAGTAGGTGAGAGTATCACCATCTGGGTCAGTGCCGACAGCCGTGCCTATAACCGTGTTGTTGGCGGCAGCTTCTGAAACTGACAGCGGGCCTAAGGCTGCTATGCTTGGCGCTGTGTTTTCAGGCATGTCGAGAATATTAATGGTGATGGTTTCTTGGTCGTAAAGAAGGCCAGTGCCGTTGTCAGTGGCACGCACATTGAGTGTATAGGTATTGAGTGTTTCGTAGTCGAGTGCCGCCGTTGTTGTTATTACGCCAGTAGAGGAATTGATGTTGAATGTGCCCGCACCTGTTCCTCCAACAATGGAGTATGTAATAACATCACCAATATTGGCATCTGTGGCGGTTGTTTTTCCCACAACTGTACCTACAGTAGAATTTTCTATGATGCCAAGAGGGGCGGGTGTTCCACCGCTGGCCACTTCATAGACAGTCACATTGTCCACGCCCCATGATTCATCTGTGATGGCTTGGTCAAGCGTTGAACTAAAGCCCAGTTTTATTGTGGTCGCGGCACTGTTGTTAACCGTCAATGTGAAACGGAATATTTGTTCATTCCATGTCCCGAAGGCAAAATTGGCCAAAAACGGTGTCATTTCCTGAACAGTATAGGACACCGCACCAGATGTTCCATCCACGGGCGTTGCAAAACTATTATTGATGAGGTTGATGCTTATAATTTGGCTGTCATCAACGAAGACTTTAAAAGCCTCGCCATCCCAGCTATCAATTTTATACATATCAAATTCAATAACCGTATAGCTTTCCGCGCCGCTTAAAGTATAGGTTTTATAGGTATTTTGCACGCCAGCTTCTTGAGAATGACGCCCCAGAAATTTTGATAGATAAGTGCCGCCTGAGGTTGTCAGATTGTCACTCCAGCCTGTTGCGCCTGATTCAAAATTCTCTGATGATACCAGAGTCCAGCCGTCTATCACGGGGGCGACGTTGGATGGAGTAATGCTAAAATTAAAGCTTGAGGCAGCCGTTGTTGCATAACCATCACTTACTGTGAAGGAAAAAGAATCTGTAAAGTTTGTGGTGTTGTTGTGCGTATAGTGAATATAACCAGCATCAATGTCAGCTTGTGTAAAAGTTTCACCCAAAATGTATGTGTGAGATGTATTGGTGTTGGTAAGGCTTCCGTAATCAGTTAAATCTGTAATGGTATAGCACAGTATGCTTTCAGAATTATCGGTATCAGTTGAAGCAAGCTTGGCAGAGGTGATTGTAACTCCTGTTCCTTGCAAAAGCGTGTCGCCCGTATTTGCGGCTATAACAGGCGTAACATCGGTAATCGTAAACCCCCATTTGCTGGCAAGGTAGTTTTCAACATCGCGGCGTTGGTCTGTTGTTAAATCAAAATCATAAACAATAAGCTCGGCAATGTTTCCTTGTAGCTGGTCGCCAGAGCTGGAATCGTCCCCCACATATATGCCTGTTGTCGAAACGCGGGCAGAACCGTATGTGCCGCCACCATCAGAAACCCCGTTACGCCATAAGCCAAAGGTTGAAGTGTCATGTGTAATACTGACCATTTCATAGGTGTTGGCAACATAGTTAGAGGTAGAGTTTACAAATGTTCCATTTATATAATAACCAAGCTTGCTGCTGGAATTGTTTACAAAGAGGGCATTGCGGCTTCCGCCCGCCCCCAGTTCAAACACGCCATCCCGTCCTGAGGCCGTTGTGCGGTTAAACACGACAAATGCTGTATAGTCATTTCCAGGAATAACGGCTGATGTATTGGTGAGTTTGTCCTGTGTGCCATCGAACGTTAAAATATTTTTCCCATTCAGGCCACCGAGTGTATATGTGGGCTGCTGGGATGGTGTCGCGTTTGTGACATTAAAGCCGCTGCCGCTTTTATCCACCCATGTGGCTACTGTGCCGCCAAAACCATTGTTAGCACCGCCTGCGCCCGTGGCGGCATAGTCACCATCGCCATCCCGGATTGTGCTTGCATCAGCCGCATCAAGCCAAAGGACTTGTCCTGCGATTACGGGCAAGGACGCGTCAAGCATCAGCCGCTTTTCCAACGGTGTGATTGCAGGGCCCCGAGTTTGCAGTATGCTGTCTGTCATATCTTCTCAATGATTATTTTACACGCAAGTTGTTAATAATCATTAATATTCTGGGAGTTATCAGACTTTTCCCTCACGCCGGAATGTAGCCAATAACCTATTGATTCCAATGGAAAACAAGCTTGTTCGGGGTGTATTTATTTTTAGATAGCCACGCTCGATTTGTTTAGGCGCGGGGGATGATGCTTTGGCCGTGATTTCATAAAGGGTGCGGCGGGTTGTTATAACGCCATCCGCCCCCTTGTCAGATGGCACAGGCCCGCCGTGTATGGACGCCAATTCAGGCCATGGAATTTCTGTGCTGCCTGTGTCCGCCGCCCGGGCAAGAGAGAGGGATTCAATTTTTAGCGGCTTGAATGAAGCGGTAAAGGTGGCAACATTAGCCCCCGCAATTTTCTCGCGCTCCTCCTCTGTTGCGTAGGCGTTGATGGTGGTGGACTGCGGGTCAACAAGTGTGAAGAGTGCCTCGTTAGGGGCTATATATCGGCCTTCAGAAACGTCCAGGCCAAAATCTCGCACAACACCCGAAAACGACGCCATTATTTTCAACTGTTGAGCCTGCTTTATATAGGCATCAAGTTTTAGTCTTGCCTTTTCAATAGCAACCTCTGAAACATTATGGCCTTGGGGGGCTGACGTCAGAGCGTTGTCCCTGCGGCTTAGAGCTTCAAGCTTTTTAAGACTTTGCCGCGCCTCGTTAATGTTATAATCCAGCTCTGGTGAATCAAGCTCCGCCAGTATGTCACCCTTGTTTACCAAGGAACCTTCATGGACATGAATCTTGACGATGCGCGAAGGAGAGGGAGGATAGACAACCTCATAAAGACCTGCGTGTGCGACGGCTGGCAAAGTGATGTTTGTTCTCCATGGCAGAAAAAAAACCAGCATGCCCAAAAAAACCATGCTGGCGGGCACAAGAGAGCGTTTGGATGAGAATATACGTGATTTGTTTTTGTTCCAGACTTTAAGTTCTGACCAAATGGGCAGGGCGATAAACCATATCAGTTCAACCATCATAAGCATAAAACCCAAAGGTTGAAAAAACAGGTGGTAAACCAAAAGTGCAATACCGCCAAACAAAAAGAAGCGATATGTGAGAAGGGCAAAACCAAATGCGGACAAAAACTTTTGGTCTTGCGCTGATAAATTTTCTGGTGCTGGATCATTCCACCCAAAAAGAAATTTTCGCAAAGCATGGCGGGCAAAATTGCAGGACCGTGTTTGCAGATTATCAAACCCCGTCATGTCTGAAAACATGTAGTACCCATCAAAACGCATAAACGGGTTAAGATTCACGAGAAGAGAACTTATGAGAGAAATGGAAACGACAAGAAACGAAAGTGATTGCACCATGCTGCCTGAAGGGAAGATATGCCACAGCGCCAAAAAGAAACCAGCAAGGCAGAGTTCTGCGCAAACACCAGCCATGCCGATATGAAAACGCGCAATGCGAGAAGATAGAGCCCAGCTTCCCGTGGTTTCTGTATAGAGTACGGGGTACATTAAAATGATGGCCACGCCCATGTGCGGCACTTTTACACCATAACGAACTGCTGTGTAAGCATGTGCAAATTCATGCACTATCTTCACAAAAGAGAACACCAGAAGTGCGCCCAATGCGCCTTCTGCCGAAAACAAATTTGAAAATGTGTGAAAAAATTCATCAATCCTTGGCAAGGTTATCAAAACCATAAGAGCAAGGAACACCAGACAAGATTTTAAAAACAAAGGTTTGAACATCCACGCAATTTTAGGGTAGGTGCGCTCTAAAAAATTCTGTGGTCTGAAAAGAGGAATGGAAAAATAAAGATATTGGTGAAGAATGTTTTTCCAAAGCGGGGTTTTGGCTATTCCTAAAAACTGATTTTGTTGATCCTTTAGGGACAGCAAACCATTGCTGGAAAGAAACGAGAGAATGCCCTTGATATCATCCATGCCTATTTTTAATGTTGTTTCAGATTCTACAGCTTCTTTAAGGGCCTGTGCTGTATTTTGAAAAGGCATGCGGGATATACACTCAAAGGCAATCCAGTCTATTTTAAAATAAGTATTGGCCACGGGGTTATGGAGTGTGTACGAAGGTTCTCCTTTTTCATCGGGCGCGCGGGAAAGTTTGAGATGAGGCGCCAGAGAAGGCAGAGTAAAATCCTGATCGTCTTGCATGGCTAAAGCCCCATTAGATGACGCAATGATGTAAGCGGACGCCGTAATATGGCATAAGATAAGATTGCCCATTCTCCCTTAATATGTGCCGTTCCCTTCCATCCTATACGCATATTGCTTTTGGTGTTTGGAATTTGTGCCAGCACTTTATAAGTTACCATTCCATCAGGGTCCACACTGGCCTGATAGCCGATGCTGCGGATATTGCCTTTAAAACTGCTCAGAGGAGATATGTTGAGAAAAAACGAGGCTGTGCCATTTTCAGGAATATCAATCATGGCATCTACAGGAACGCGTATCAAAAGCTCATAGTTTGCGGGATTCGCAATAGTCATTATTTTTTCACCCGTATGGACAGGTTTTCCTTTTAGGGGATGTGACCCTGAAAAAACAGCAATTCCTGCTGTAGTCGATTTAACTTCGCTGCGATCCTTCATGTTTTGTGCATAATCGCGGGCAATTTTTTTTGATTCAATGTCTTGTTGAAGTTCTACGAGATTCATTTTTTTTTCAGGAGAGGACAAAGATTCCCTTTGCATGCGTGATAGCGCAGACTGCGCTATAAGAATTTCCTGTTGTGCAATATCCATTTGCGCCTGCAGCGACTGGTTTTCCATGACAAACAAAACATCTTCAGAGATTACATCATCCCCTGGTTCGACAGAAACTTTTTCAATGATGCCATCAAAAGGAGCGGTGATGGTTTGCGCTTCTTTTGCAATTATTTCAGCTGGTGCGCTTACGCCCAAGCGAACTGGGAAAAAGGCAGCCAGAACGCAGCCAGCTATAATATATTTTCTCCATTTTCCATCGCCTTTGAGGAAAGAAGACTGCGAAGAAGACGCACGTAGCTTCCACAAAGCAAGACAGTGCGCATATATAACCGACAGCTCTTCTAGAACGCGTGTTTGTGCTTCGTTGTAGGGCTGCGCGTTCTCCAACCACAAACCACCAAGCGCACCTTCTTCTTGTGTGTAGAAGAAAATCACAGCGCCATTTGTCTTGTGAAGTTCTGGCTGCAGGGCCATTACAGGGACATTTTGATGAATAGAAAGGGTTTTCACAGCTTTTTTGATATCCGAGGCATAAAGACCTTGGGGATCTATAATGGCATTTCCAGATATCTTTTCCAGACGAATGGAAAAAGAATCAGGGCAAAAGAAAACGGCTTGTGTGTAGGGAATAATTTTTAGCGTTTCGTTGGCAATGATGTGAACAAGAGCATCACGGCTTTGAGATTTTTGTGCCTTATGTTGAAGTTCCAATAATGTAAAGAGTTTGTCCATTACCGTTTAACCGAGGATGTATTGACCTCTAAATAGCCCGATATGCCAGCATTACGGATGTCATCCACCTTAATGGTGGCTTTCCCGCTCATGCCTGGCATTAAAGGATCTTGGTAATTATCCAGTGTGGCGATCATTTGAATGGACTGGCTGACGGGATCAACCTCACCATGAATGCGTGAAATTTTGGCCGTATAGGTCTTTTCCGTTTCGCTGATGGTTATAGATATCGGTGCGCCAATATTAACCCAGCGTAGCCACTTTGATGGCACTAGAAACTCAGCCTGCAAAGGTTCTTCCGAGGCTACTTCCAAAAGAACGCGGTCTGTGCGTGTGTATTCCCCCGGGTTGGCGAGGCGGTTGGTGACGTGGCCGTCAAATTCGGCACGAATGTCGCAATCCTTTAAGCGGGACTGGTACAGGCTGGTTTTTATCCTGGCTTTTTGGTCTTCCATGCGTGCGCCAGTGCGATCAATATCGGAGATGATATCGAGTTTGAAAAGACTTTCAGACCCCTGTAGTCGCTTTGCTGTATAGCCTTTTTCCAACGTTGCAATATCGGCCTCTGCACGAATGTTAGAGCAATCATACGCCACCAGCAGATCACCCTTTTTAAAACTATCGCCGTGGCTTACAGGGATGCTGGCAATACGGCCATCTTGCGAACTGGAGATGACTGTAACCTGACGGGGAACGAGAACGGCCTCTACATCCAGACTTGGTTCATCTGGGGCCCATAAGGGTGCTGCCAAGCCTGCGGCGGGCATGAGCTGCGCATACTTATCTGCATCCTGACTATGTGCATTGCGCTTTTTCATCTCTGTAATGGTTATGACGCGTGGCGGCGGTGTGTAGTCGTAAGACGCATTTATAAACCCTTCAGGCATTTTGTATGATGACGCAGTTTTATGCGCAGGTACTTCCAGCCATGATGCCATAGTCTGTGTTGCAAAATTCTCCACCCCTTCTTTCGCGCTTGATAAAACACCGCGCACAGACTTTACAGAGTTTTGAATGGATTTTTCACTGTTGGTTATCCAGTAGGGTTTTTCAAAATTATTCACATAGCGGGTTAGATCATTGCGTGATTTTTCATACTGGTATGTCATATCAGCGCGGTGCGTATGAACAGCATAGGAAGATGCACACGTTGCGAGCACCCATAATATTACGACTGTGGTGTGGCGAATGTTCATCTCACACCCGCCATAGCTATGCGTTGGGGAAGGGGTGCAACACTCTGGCTGAGTGTATTTTTCATGGCTGCGTAGGCGTCTTGTAAATCAGCATAGGCTAGATTAGCGCGCAGGGTTTCAATCTGTAGTTCAATTTGCGCTAGAAGTTCATCCTGGCCAGACGCAAGGCCTTGCATCTTTTTTCCTGTGGTAGCATGTGCCTTGCGACTTGCGGCTTTTTTTGCCAGAAGGCTTTGGGTGTTTGCTTCATTCAAGCCGGACAGCCGCATACGGCCCATGTGTACTTGCGCAATTATGGCAGAGCTTAAAGCCTGTCTTCTTGCGTCTGCTATTGCTTCTTTGTTTTTGGCAGCCCTGTAACGATCAGGCAGAGTGATAACGCCTGTAATGGTTTGCACAATTTTCGCTGAATAGTTAGACCAGTTAGGATCTACCAAATATTTGTTGCCATCATATTCTTTTGAAAACAAAAGATTTAGGCCAGGAAAGGTTTGATATATTTCGCGGCGCGCATCTCGCAAAGTGATATTTTTTTTCAGAATTTCCTCGCGCATTTCAGGGCGAGCCTGTAAGGCCTGCCATTCTTGATCAGCAACGTCAGAAGACGTGAGGCGAGAAACTTCAGATGAGATATCCTTGTGCTTGGTCGTAAGGTTTAGCTTTGTGGACATAGGGATGGACAAAAGGCTTTTAAGTTCAATTTCGGATAGCTGCATACGGTCATTCAAGTCACGCAAATTTCTATTACGTTCAGCCAGAGCACTCATCTGCTGCGCGGCCTGATCTGAGGATATAAGTTTTTTTGAAGCTGCCAGTTCAAGCTTTTCAATTTGTGCTTGCAAATCCGCCAGTAACTTTTGGGTTTTTACCTTGCCGTCCTGATATGCCAAGGCGCGCCAGTAGGCGGCGTAAACATCACGCGCAACATTCTGAATAACCTTGGCGTAGCGTTCCTTTGCCACGCCTGCCTCATCCCCCGCTTTGGCGGCATCAGCCAAGGCCAGCGCCGCATCAAGCAAGTTCCAGTTTACTTCCAAAGAGGCAACGCGGCGATGCTGCTCTGTTGACTGAGATGGCTCCAACGATTGTTGGCCTGTTATAACAGACCTGCTGGAAGATGCCCCTTCATTCGACCGCCCAACATAACCGCCCGAAACCTCAACCCCTGGCAATGCGCGAAGCTGTGCGAGGGTTACGTTGTCTTGCTGGCTAAGTTCTTCAAGGGCCGCCACGCGGGCATCAAGGTTTTTTTCAAAACCTCGCGCAAGAGCATCATCCAAAGAAAGATTTAAAATTTGTTGGTCTGTGCCATCATCCGTTTGCAAAACCTGTCGGTCGGTTCGCAAAAGCTGCGCGTGTTCAGGCGAGTCCAGCGCTACGGTCGAGCCACCGCAACCTGATGGAAGAATCAGGGCGAGGCCTAGAAAAGGCCACATTAATTTTTTTTCAATAATACCCATGAGCTACAGCTAAGGTTTTGTCTTGAAAGACATAAGTGAAATACGACCGTACGCGAAAAGTATGGGGGTATTCGCGTTATTTTTAAAGTCTTTTGTTTATTTTTGTCATAACCGTTGATTGGTAATATGGTTGGTTGATTTGTCAGATAACATCTTGCTGGTCGTCTGCATCTTCTGTGGAGGATACGTCATCCTGAGAGCTTTGTTCAGCAGGATCAGGCGGATTTGCGTCCTCCCGCAAGAGATCAGGATGGATAAGGATAAGACTGCTGTCAACGTCTGCGATTGTCTGATTGTTGTTGTAGGGTGTCAGAAGACTGGTTTCATCAGCACCGTTTTGATATTTGGTATCCACACTTGCGGGTTGCTTGAGAATGGTTACAATCTCGTCGAATGTTGTATTGCCTAAGTTTTGCGGGTTGTTTACGACAGGAGCTATGTATCCTATTTCAAAGGAATCAAACATATAGGCGGGTGAGGGCATGCTTATAGGCAGGCCGCCTTTTGTTATAAGGTTGGCCATGGTTTGGCTTGCTGTTGCAGGTGTGCCTATGTAACCTGCTGACAATGTAGCCCCTGCGCCATCAATATCCAACGTCGTAAAGCCGACAAGAGCGTTGATTGTTCCCACGCCGCTATCAAGCATCCCCGCATCACCATACAAAGTGCCTGTGACGCCATTCGCTGTAATATTTACATCACCCGTGCTATCAAGGCCTGCTCCGTTAAAAGCCGTTGTTCCTGTTGAGCCATTTACATCAAGGCTTGCAACATTTAAATTCGATAAGGCGGTAAGGTTTGCTGTGTTGTTCAGCTGAAGGTCGCCAAGGCGTGATGATAGACCTACAGGACTTGAAAAACCAACATTCCCTGTGCTGTTAATGGTTAAATTAAACCCACCATCTAGCGTGTTGTTGAAAGATAAATTACCGCTTCCCGTGTTTAAGATAGCGTTGGCTGAAACTTCTGTGGGTGCTTCAAATGTAACATGGGTGTTTGTAAATGTTGCATCGCCGCCCAAGGTTGTAATGCCAGTCGCGCCCGTGTTTCCAAAAGCTATATTAGACCAACTCGTGTTCAGGCGTGCCATTTCAGCGGTTGTGAGATTAAGCACACCTGCACCACCAGAAAGCCCTATGCTTGTTGTATCATCTGCGGGGGTTATCAATAGATTTCCCGCTCCATTCAGGTTTGCGTTTACGGCCAGCGAAGATGTGTTTAGTGTGAGGTTGTTTGCACCCAAATTTTGTATCCCTGCAAATGTAAGCGCACCTGTACCTGTTTGCAAAGTCAGATTGTCATTCCATGCATAAGCATTGACGTTCATGTTTCCTGTGCTGTTAGTGCGGCCTATAACAATATCCGCCCAGCCATCAGAAATTTTATTCAACTCTGTTGTTGTTAAGTTCAAAGAGCCAGTGCCGCCCGCTAGGCCAACACTTGTTGTGCTTTCAATAGGGGTAATCCGCAAGGTGCCACTGCCAGAGATTGTGTTGTTTAGCGCAAGGCTAGCCGTGTTTAGTGTAAGGTCATTTGCGCCCATATTCTGGGCGCCTGCGATTGTAATAGCGCCCGTCTTTGTCTGTAGCGTTAGATCATCATTCCATGTGTACGCATTCACAGTTATGGCACCAGTGCCTGTTGATTTTCCTATATGGATGCTGCTCCAGCCATCTGTAATTCTATCAAGTTCTGTGGCGTTTATGTTCAAGGAGCCAGCACCACCTGCAAGCCCTATGCTTGTGTTGGTGGCAGTGGTTTCAATGGTTAAGTCACCCGTCCCTGTTAAGGATGAATTCACAGCCAAATTGCCGCTTGTTTTTATGTTTAGATCATTGCTGCCAAAATCCTGCGCGCCTGCGATTGTAATTATGCCTGAGTTGGTTTGGAATGTAACATCATCGCGCCATGTATAGGCATTCATGGCCATAGCACCTGTCGATGTGGACTTTCCAAAGGTTAGGCTGTCCCATCCATCAAGAATCCTGTCAAGCTCTGCTGCGCTTAAGTTCAATGTGCCAGAAGCACCCGCAAGACCAATGGTTGTGTTGGTAGCGGAGCTTTCGATGGTAAGGTCACCTGTTCCATTTAAATTTGCATTCAACGCAAGATTTCCACTTGTGGTAATTCTTAGATTATTTGCTCCAAGGTTTTGCGTGCCTGCGATGTTTACTACACCCGAGTTTGTTTGCAGGCGTAAGCTGTCATTCCAGTCATAGGCGTTCACATTTAAGGCCGCTGTGCTGTTGGTGCGCCCAATAATAATTTCTGCCCAACCATCGGCTATTTGGTCAAGTTCAGCCAAACTAAGGTTATATGTTCCTGAACCCCCAGCAACGCCCACAGTCGTTCCGCTCGCATCTGGTTCAAGTGTAAGCGTGCCAGACCCGACAAGCGGAGCGTTTACACTTGGGTTTGCGTCGCTATGAATGGTTAAATCATTTGTGCCTACATTTTGTGCGCCCGCAATAGTGATAACACCAGAATCATTCTGGAATTTTACGCTGTCATTCCATGTGTAAGCACCTACATTCATAGCCGCATCATTTGTGACAAGACCAAAGGATATTAGACTCCACCCATCCATAATCTGGTTCAGCTCTGCTGTGCTTAAGTTGTAAGTGCCAGATTGACCAGCCAGTCCCATAGTGACGTTCGTGGCCACTTGCTCAAAGCGCAAATTTCCTGAGCCTATGAGTGGGGCGTTGATAACAGGGTTTCCGTTTGTAAATATGCCTAGGTTGTTGCTGCCCACATTTTGTGCGCCATCAATAGTAATTACACCAGTGCCTGTCCTGAAATAGACAGAGTCATTCCAGTTATAAGCATTCACATTCATAGCTTGTGTGCTGTTGGTGAGGCCAATATTAATACCTGCCCAACCATCAATAATCCTATCCAAAAGAGCTGTCGATAAATTAAGCGTTCCAGCACCGCCCGCGACACCAACGGTGACATTGGTATCAGGCTGTAATGTTAAAGTGCCTGTTCCGACCAGATCGGCATTAAGGACAAAATTTCTTCCCTGAAGGGTTAGGTTGTTAGAACCCATATTGGGTGTTGCGTTTATATTGATAGCGCCCGTTCTGCTTCTTAAGACAAGATTATCCTGCCATGTATAGGCATTCACGTTCATAGCCTGAGTGTTGCTCGCATGGCCGATATAAATACCCGTCCACCCATTTATGATGTGGTCTAGCGTAGCGGTAGAAATGTTTAAAGTCCCCGCGCCTCCCGCGACACCAACGGTCACATTTGTGCCTGGTGTAATAATTAAGTTTCCTGTTCCAACAAGATCATTGTTTACGGCCAGATTGCGGGTTTGCAATGTCAGACTGTTTGCGCCCATGGTTTGAGTACCATTTATGCGCAACTGCCCCGTAGATGTGCGCAGTGTTAAAGGGACATTCCATGTGCGGGTACCAACATCCATAACAGCTGTGCCACCAGATGCCCCTATAACAACGGCGTTCCAGCCGTTTTGTATAAAGTCGAGATCAGCATTCCCGAGGTTAAAAGAACCTGCGCCGCCCGCCACGCCCACCGTCAGATTGTTTGCGCGAGGTAGCAAGTATAAGTTTGCGCCGCTCGCATGTTCAATCATGTTTGCATTAAAATCTATGTCTGCTGCGGTGAGGTTTAAAGTGCCGCGTGCCGTTATGGGGGCGTTGACAATGATTTTATTGTGCGCCGTAAAGTTGACAGTTCTGTTGGCGGACCATGACAAAGGATCGTTGATAGTAATGTTACCTAATTGTGACCCTGTTGCGCTGGTTTGCACTGTGACATTCCCTGAGGCAATGGCATTTAGCAAGGTGGTTGTGTTTAAAATGGACGGCCCATTATCAAGATTTGGCGAGAAGGGGCTGGAGCCCGTAACGTTTAAATTGCTGGCTGTGGAAATTTCAAGGTCTGTAGGGTCAAACAAAACTGTTCCTGCTTCACCAAATTCAGAATCCAGAAAAACCTGACCTTGAAAATCCAGTTTGTTTTTTCCTGAAATCTCTATAAACCCACCATCGCCGCCCCATGCGCCTGCTGTCGACTTTAATGAACCGTAGGTGCGGTTGATATCATCAGCCCATGCTATGATTTTTCCGCCATTCCCATTTTCTGTCGCGCTGGCATCTACCAGAGCCGTGGGGTCAATATAAGTACGCTGGGCGGTTTGAGTGTTCCCGGTGCCTTGATAATCTCCGCCTATTAATATCTCTCCGCCGCCAGATGACCCTGTCGCTATGGTTTTGGAATTTTCCATCGCGCCAACGTGGTCGCCCAGTATTTGGATATTTCCGCCTGTTTCACCGACAGCTTGGCCTGAAACATTCAACGTACCATGGTTTAAGGTTGTTGCCGTGCCTCCACCTGATGAGGAGGACAATATTATTTTTCCATTTCTTTGTGAAACGGACTTTGCTTCTATAACTCCTGTGTTTGTAACAAGGCTGTCTACGGCGTGGCGCGCATCACCTGCGGTCATATAAACTTGACCACCATCAGCTTTGATAAACCCTGTGTTGATTGCGTTTTTTGCTGTGGCGTTGTTATTGCTGTCAGCTGCCACGTTTATAAGATTATCCCCATTAAAATCATAAACAAAAGTATCTCCCGACGAGAGAATAACCTTGCCGAGATTAACCTTTATGATTCCGTTGTTTTCGACATGGGGTGCGACAAGACCAATAAGGCCAGCATCTTTTGCAGTGATAGTTCCATTGTTTATAATTTTTGCATCAGCTTTGCCAGTGTTTGTAAAATTCCCGCGCCCATTCATAAAATCATCATCAGAGATGTCCGCGCTGGTCGCGACAAGCCCGCCTACATCTACCTGCGCGCCTTTATCAAAATATATTCCGTTTGGGTTTATAATGGCAATGTTGCCGTTGGCTGTAAGCATGCCTTGAATATTACTGGGGTTTGTATCTTGCACGCGGTTGAGCGTAAAAGAAGAGGCATCAGGTTGATGAAATTGTGTGTGTTCATCAGGTGCTATGTTAAAACTGTTCCAGTTTATGATGGCCTTTTGAGATGTCTGTCGGACATTCAGCTTTTTCCCTATCGTCTCTATGGAGGCATTTCCACCGACAACTTGACCATTTTCAGGATTTGCGTGTGCCAAACCCGAGGCCAGAACAAATGCGCCAAGGGTTATATAGAGATGGGAAAAAACACGCCTGTATGTCTTCGTAGACACAATAACACCTAACTTTCTGTTGATTTAGGAGGTAAACATTCTCCTTGTTTTATAGAGGGCAGATGGTTAGCAAAAAGTTAACCCACGTTTATTTATTAGAATTCATACTGTAATGATACCATAAAACGTGGATTTTTTCCATTTCCGTAGAGAGGGTTTGATTGAGAGCGTACAAGGGGTTGTGAAAGTGTTGTGGTTAATGAAACCTTGTTCCACAGTAATGTTCTAACGCCCAGACCTGCGGATGAGCCTGTGAGTGGTTTTGAATTTGTATCAAGATTCCACAACTTTGCAAAATCATAAAAAACAAATGGTTGCATAATGGCATGTTTTGCAACCATGAATGGGTCATGCGCGAGTTCAAGTGATGTCTTAATGCCGCTATCACCCGTGATTTCAGAGTTGTCATAGGCGCGGCCAAAAATCGGCCCCCCATATCCCATTTCCTCAGATGATAACAGTTCAGAAAATGCGTACTGGCCAGCAACGCCTAGCTTTAAGCTGAACGGGACATTTCCCAATCCTTGTGTGCGGCTGGCTTCAAAATTTACTTTTGTAAAGTCGCTATGACCTTCAGCGCGCGATAAATCGGCCGAGCCAGTGTCGCGTACACCCAAAATATTCAATCCTTTTGATAAGATGACATCATAGGTGTTTTTGCCCAGCAGAGAATCTGCGAATTGATGATTCAACCCAAGGCGCAGAACGCTTAGCCTGTCATGGTACAGCCTTGTTCCTAGAATATCACTTTGGCTGTCATTGGATTCAAACGACAAATAGGGGGATATTTTTTCGGAACGCGTGAGAAGCAATGGATATTTTAATTCAAGCTTAAAGGAGCGAAATTTATTTTTAAGTTCCAGCGATTTCAGGCGTGATCCTGGTTCTGACGCATTGGCCTGCGCGGAAGCCCGCAATGTCAGTCCATCAGAGGTCAGGGGGATTTTTTCAGAAATTGCGCCGTATTTTAATTCTTTTAATGGCTGGGCCGCATAAATTGAAAGCGTGGTTTCACCTTTATATAAAAAGTCATGCGGTAGCACAGCAACACTGCCCGCTTGCCATGGCCCGATATAGCGGGAGCCGTAATTATCAACACTTGCAAAAAATTGCGGATCTTTTTTGCGAATGAGGATGTTTAGATCAATTTCACCAGCATTGGCAGAATCTTTTTTAACTGGCTCTAGAACAGCTTGGGCTTTTTGGCCAGGCAACCTGTCCATTAATAGCATGGCTCTTTCAAGGTCACGGATATTGAGGGGGCGCGATTTTTTTACGGCTTCTATAATCCCATCTACCAGATAAGAATCTGCCAGGTCATTTTGAACATGAACATCATGGATGTATCCTTCGGCCACTGAAATTTTTGCAGAGCCGTCCTCTATCTCTTGTTCGGGGATTAACGCGCGGGAGAAGATAAAACCATCTTCATGGTATTTCTTGGTAATCTGGTTGGCGATGTCGTAAAGTTTTGCAACAGTGATTTTTTGCCCTTGCAGGTCTTTATATAAATAGTCAAAAGCATTTGGCTGGTAGGCAGTTACGCCAATTATCTGCAACTCATTCAGCACAAATTCAAATTTTGCCGCGCCTTGCGGGGCGTTTATCTGGGCGGGGGTGGTTGGCTCGCTATAGGACTTTTGCAACTCTGTGTCAGATTCAGGGATGGTTATGCTTTGTTGATCGCGGAGGCGTGAAGGGTCTGCGGTTGGATTGTTGACCTGAGCATTGGCCACATTAAAACCGCCTGCAAAAAGCAAGACAGTGCCTGACAAAAGGCCAGTAATAAAAACATGTTTTTGTTTTTTCATAAGTGAATTGCAATATTCTATAATAATACAATTCAAACCGTAATAAAATTTCGTGTACAGGGCAAGCGCATGAAGCCGCTTTTGGACAGGTAATGTGCCCATGACTACAAAATATTTGCTTTCATGTTCTAATTTAAGGTTTTTTACTTAAAATTTACGCCCCTTAACTGCGTAATAATTGAAAGATACGCTGTGCGCCGCAGCATTATTGGATTTCTTTGAACAATGCCCATTTTTGCAGCAAGGTCTTTTGTCTGTTCAGCTTATTATAGCGTATTTTCGCCTGAGGGTCGTGCTCCAGATAGGAAAGGACTTCTTTTTCACGCTCCCACGTTAATTCGTTATCAATAAGGGCCTGAATATCAAAATCTGTAATGTTATATCTGGATCCCATATCTGCCGTCCGAAATTATAAGAAAAGAGGGGGTGTGCAAGGCTTTGTAACCGCTTCATACACCTTATTGTATAGAGTCAACGTGAGAAGTTCATGAAAGTTCCTTCAAAATCCATGGAACTTATCTCTGGCTGTTTTGTTTGAAGGGGGAAGATAACAACAGGTTAAGGAGATATAGAATGTTACAATGGGCGTTAACGTTTCTGGTGCTGGCTTTGATAGCTGGTGTACTGGGTTTTGGCGGTGTTGCCGTTATGTCGGTGGAGATTGCAAAGATACTATTCGTCGTATTTTTGGTTCTATTCATTATATCGGCCGCGATGCACGCTTTACGTGGTAAAGCACCTCCGATGTAATTTATGACAATTGAAAGAAAGGACGCCTCTTTGCAAAATGGGCGTCTTTTTTACTTTTCAAAACCATGTCTTGCTTGGGGGATTGAATTGTGGAATGAATCAGCTTTCATTTAAAAAACAAAGAGTTGACCCAAAGATGATGGATCGCGTCTTCGTACGAAGCTACGTTTTGTTCTTTTTAGCCCTCGTACTGTGTTGCGGCGGTCTTATTTATACTCTTATTGCGGGAAATATATCCATCACGCATACGGACGATCGTGTAGAGCATACGCACGATGTTATCACCGAGGCAGAACAGCTTTCAACGCTGGTAGAAGGTATGCTGGCCTCGCAGCGTGGCTATATCATTACAGGTCAAAAAGAATTTTTGTCTGACTATGATAAAAAGAAAGCGATGCTTTCCAACAACATTGCCAAAATTTCGGAGCTGATTGTTGATAATCCCTCCCAGCTTAGCAGGCTTGATGAAATGCGTGACTATTATGTCCAGTTTGTAGCCAAGCTGGATGAACGTGCGGCAAAGTATAAACCCCTGCCAAATATAAACGAGGGTTTTTTGGATGATGTCGAACTTATAGACAAATTGAAAAACAATATGACCTCGCTGAATGCTTCGGTTTTGGAAGAAGAGTACGCTTTGTTAAACCAACGTATCAAAGCGGTTGATTCTCAAAAATCACAATATTTTTTAATGCTTCTGGTTGGATGTGTTTTGTCTGGCGCTTTGCTTTTGCTTTTTAACGGTTTTTTATTGCGCAGCCAGCGTAAGCGCAGCTTGGTTGAAACATCACTTAAAAGTACAGAAGAACGCTTTAAACTTGCAGTTGAAGGCACGCAGGATGGTATTTTTGACTGGAACCTAGAAACGGGTGAGGTTTTTTATTCGGCGCAGATTTTTAGAATGCTTGGCTATGACAGAGGATCGGTTATAAGCACCACGGAAGAGCTTAAAGACATTACACACCCTGAGGATTCGCCGCGCGTATGGAAAACTATGGAGGATTATCTTGCGAAGGCTATACCAGAATACTCCATTGAATTTCGCTTAAAGCACAGTGATGGATATTGGGTCTGGGTTAATTCTCGCGCCCGTTACATTCTGGATAAAAGCGGCAAACCCATACGCATGGTTGGCGCACATACCGATATATCCTTGCTAAAAGAACGTCAAGAAAAGCTTGAGGCGGAAAAGAAATATGCCGAGCAGGCGAACAGGGCAAAAAGCGACTTTTTAGCCCATATGAGCCATGAAATACGCACGCCTTTAACGGCTATCAGCGGTATTGCAGAAATTTTCCAGACAAAGATGGGAAACATGGATAGCAGGCAAAGACAGCTTGTTTCCACCCTTCACTCCAGCACGTCCGCGCTAAAGGCGCTTATCAATGACATTCTGGATTTTTCAAAAATTGAAGGCGGCGAGCTGGAGCTGGACTGTGAAAAATTCCAGCTCTCGGACGTTTTTGAGGAAGTCATCAGTATGATGAGCTTGCGTGCCAATGAAAAGGCGATCAGCTTTGTGTTTGACTATGATGAGCTTGTTGATGCCACCTTTTATGGCGACAAATTACGCCTGAGGCAGATTTTGCTAAACCTTGTTGGAAATGCCATTAAGTTTACCGATGAGGGATATGTGCGTGTTAAGGCCTGTGTGGAAGACAGAGATGGATCTCCTTTTTTGCGCGTGGATGTGAGTGATACGGGGATAGGGATTGCGCCTGAACATTTTGATCTGGTGTTTGAGCGCTTCAAACAGGCTGATTCAACGGTATCACGAAGATATGGTGGCACAGGGCTTGGGCTGCCTATATCCAAAAATCTGGCAAATCTGATGGGTGGAAAAATTATCCTGAGCAGTCAGGCGGGGAAGGGTTCAACCTTCACTCTTTTACTTCCCGATA
>CAUJHK010000095.1 GCA_963204715.1 Pseudomonadota bacterium
GATACCCGAAGTCGCCCGCATACACCCTAAGCGTTGCAAACATAACCGAGGCAAAGACTGACCTTGATATCACCATTGAATCTGATGCCACCAGAAAGCAGATTACGGTAACGACCGTCATGGTTCTGGTTGACAGCAAAACAGGGCAGCCAGTGCTAAGCCGCAATTTGCGCGCGCTGACCAGCTATAACGTGCTGGACAGCCAGTTCACCACGCGCGTGTCAGAACAAGACGCCAGAGAGGCAGCCTTAGCCGACCTTGCGCGGCAAATTGAAAATCAGGTTGTTTTGTATTTGAAGCGTTAAATTTAATATTTGACACAATCTTTCTGCGACCCTAGGGTAAAAAGAAATTATCTTACATAATAAGATAGGTTTCAAACGTATGAATACTCTGGGTTCTGCTTTCTCAACGGCCGCCGAAAGACTTTTGTGTTTGACAGACAAGGATTTTCTTTTGTTTGTCTTGCGCCACGGGGAGTCACAAGGACAAAAAAATCAAGACCTTTACAAAGAACTGGGCGATGAAAGAATCCCCCTCACGCCAACGGGTTACAAGCAATCCCGAAATGCTGGAATCACAATATCATCCTTGTTAGACCCCGCAAGCCCCCAACAACCCGTTATTGTGACAAGCACAGGGGAGCGTTCGTTGGCGACAGGTGCGTCTATCCTTCACGTTATGATAAGAAGAGGTTTTACGGCGGCATTCATTCCCGATCGGCGTCTTGATAAACAACGCTTTGGGAAGTTTGATGGGCTTTTTACAAACAAAGAAAGGCAAAAATGCTGGCCAGAGGAATATGGGCTTTATAATGCCCAAGAGCGGAATGATGGTGCTTTCTTTGCGCGGCCGCCTGATGGGGAAAGTATTGCCGATGTTCAAGACAGACTGGAAGATTTTTTAAAATCTCTTCCCTATGATGGATGTCCGCGCATTATTGTAACACATGGTACAAACACATTATGCATCGACAATGTGCTTATGAATTATGGGGAGGAATGGGTTTTATCCAACCAAGACCTGCGTGCCAACTGCGCCATACGTATGATTTCTGGAAATTTCAATGATGGATTTAGCGTCCTTGATATTGAGGATAACCCACAAAACCTTGATAAAAACTTCCAACCATCTCTGACTATTGGGTAACATCTCCCCATGAAGCTTGGCTGGAAAGATATTGACCCTTTTGTAAAGAATCCAAACCCCAAAGCGCGGGCGGTATTGATATACGGACCCGATGCGGGGCTGATGCGTGAGCGCAGCGATTCCATAGGCAAAAGCGTTTGCAAAGACTTAAATGACCCATTCAATGTTTCCACTTTTTCGGCAGAAACCTTGCTGGATGACAAGGCAAGATTGGCTGATGAAGCACTTGCCATGTCGATGATGGGTGGTGCAAGGCTTATCCGCATTGAAGGTGCGAGCGACAAAATCACCACACTTATGAAAGACTATCTGGCTTCGCCCAGTCAGGAAAATCTTTTGCTGGTAGAGGCGGGAGAGCTTGGAACAAAATCTTCCCTAAGGGCGCTCTTTGAAAAATCAGACAATGCGGCAGCACTGCCGTGTTATCTGGATGATGATCGTGCAGTGGCCAGCCTTGCAAAACAAATTCTTGGCGATGCGGGATATAAAATTCAGCCCGATGCTTTAAACTGGCTTTCCACGAACATCGCGGGCGACAGGATGCGCGTGCGCAATGAAATTGATAAACTCATCACCTATATGGGCCATGATGAAAAAACCATCCAAACACAAGATGTTCTGGCCATTTGCGGGGAGGCGGGCGCGCAGTCTTTCGATGATTTGATTTACGCTATAGGCGGCGGCAAAACTGAAGTTGCGCTGTTCACTTATAACAAACTTCTGGCCGAAGGTGTTTTTGTCATCACCATTTTGCGCACCTTGCAAAATCATTTTCGACGCTTGCATTATACCAAGTGTTTGATAGGTGAGGGGATGGATGCCTCTTCTGCCATGAAAAAACTACAGCCTCCCATATTTTTTAAAAACGAGGCGGGGTTTAAATCACAACTTTCAAAATGGTCAGACAAAAGACTTCTTCTTATCCTTGAGCGCCTTGCGGATGTCGAAGCACAAATGAAGCAGACAGGCACACCGACAGAAACGCTCGGCTCCCACGTCGTGCTGTCCTTGTCGGCGCAGGCTTAAATCAAATGGCTTTAGGAAATTTTGATAAGCGTAAAATAACGTCATCCAGCTGATCAAGAGTTTTAAAAGCTATCTTCAATGTGCCGTCCGTCTCACCCGCCATATCAATCAAAACTTTCAAGCCTAAAATATTCGTCAGGTCTTTTTCAAGTGCCAGTGTGTTGGGGTCTTTAAATGTTACACCCTTGCCCGCACCTTCGCGTTTGTTGATAGCCCGGCCCGATGTATCAGCCGCCAGTTTTTCTGTCTGCCGAACGGACAGGCCTTTGGCCACAACCTCTTGCGCCAGCAAAGCAGGGTTTGGCGCATTGATAAGGGCGCGCGCATGGCCTGCGCTTAAGTCCCCTTGCACCACCATACCTTGAACGGATTCAGGCAAGTTCAGCAAACGCACCATGTTGGAAACATGACTGCGTGATCTGCCCACGGCGTCCCCAACATGTTCTGGAGAGTATGCAAAATCATCCATCAAACGCTGATAGCCTTTGCCTTCTTCAATTGCATTTAAGTCTTGCCGTTGCAAGTTTTCTATCAATGCAATTTGCAGGACTTGCGCATCATCAATATCACGTATAACAACAGGCACTTCATGAAGCTGCGCTTTTTGTGAGGCGCGCCAGCGGCGTTCCCCTGCAACAATTTCAAACATGTCAGGATTGTTGGGGACAGGACGCACCAATATAGGCTGTAGCAACCCGTATTGGCGAATGCTGTCCGCCAACTCATTAATGGCTTTTGGATCGAAATGTTGGCGAGGCTGGTCAGGGTTTGGGGTTAATTGGCCAATGCCAAGCGTTTTACGCCCGCCTTGAAACAACGGTGCTTCTGTTGATGCGCTAGTGGCGAATGTGGCTTCTTCGTCTTCAAAAAGAGCGTCCAGTCCACGCCCCAATCCTCTTTGCTTTGGTGTCATATTTTTATTCCTGTTTATGCTGCTTGTGTTGCGCTGGGTGTTGCCTCTGAAACGCCTGCGGCTTGCGCTATTTTCTTTTCACGCTTCAAAACTTCTTTGGCCAGATTGATGTAGGCCCGCGCGCCAGAACATTTCATGTCATAGACAATAGCGGGCAAACCATAACTTGGTGCCTCGGACAGGCGCACATTGCGCGGTATAACGGTGTTGTAAACCTTATCACCAAAATAACTGCGCACATCGGCAGCGACCTGATCAGATAAATTGTTACGCTTGTCGAACATCGTCAGCGCAATGCCGTGGATTTCAAGCCGTGGGTTGAAGGATTTTTTGACACGCTCAATGGTTTTAACAAGGTGTGACAAACCCTCCAGCGCAAAAAACTCGCACTGTAGCGGCACGACGATCGCATCGCTCGCCACTAAGGCATTGAGTGTCAAAAGGCTTAAAGAGGGCGGGCAGTCAATCACGACGTAATCATAAGGAAGCGGTACACGAAGCGCGCGCTGCAAACGAAATTCACGGTGGTCTGCGCCCACAAGCTCAATCTCCGCGCCAGAAAGGTGGATGGATGAGGGCAGGACAAACAACCCTGGCACTTTGGTTGTCTGCACGGTTTCGGCCACGCTGGCGTCATCAAAAATAACATCATAGGTGCTTTTGCGGATGCCCGCGCGCTTAATGCCCAAGCCCGTTGAGGCATTGCCTTGAGAATCCAGATCGACCAGCAAGACTTTTTTGCCAATGGCGGCCAGAGCCGTGGCAAGATTCACGGATGTTGTGGTTTTCCCGACACCGCCCTTTTGGTTGGCGACCGATAGAATACGGGGGATGCGATTGTTTGATAATGGCCCTCTAGGCACTGGCTTAGGTTTGGCATTATCAGCAGATGCTGCTGATTGAGAGGACTCACCCAAATGTGCGGAAGATGACGCGCCATGCGGGTTGTCTTGTGCATACCCTGCAGAAAAGCCAGCCTCTTTGGAGATATCATCCGCCATTTTCCAACCCTTTTTGCCTGTTGTGATATAGGCTTCACTATGGCTACAGGCGGGCGTACAGGTCAAGCAGATTCGTCTTGCGGGGCTAGTTTTTGCGAATATCTGTGAGGGTCAAAATGCTGGCCTGAGGCCCTGTCACACTTGGAGTTTGTTTCACATGAAACAGCCAGTCATCATTTTGCGCCTCTTCTATCTCCTCTTCCGCTCGCTCTCCCTTGGGGAAAATGGCAACCATAGACGAGTTCTTTTGAGCCCATGGATACACCCATTCCAAAAGTAGCGGCAGGGAGGCCAAGGCGCGCGCTGTCACAACATCTGGCGAGGGAATGGAAGAAGTGATTTTTTCTATTCTTTCATTCTGAATGTCAACGTGGGTAGATGTTTCACGTGAAACTGTCTGCAAAAATGCGCATTTTTTGGAGTCGGACTCTATAAGGGTCACTTGCAAATCTGGGCAGGCTATCGCTAAAACCATGCCTGAAAAACCTGCGCCCGAACCCAGATCGTAGAGTGTTTTTGTGCCCGTGGGTATTAGGGGGAGCAATTGGAGAGAATCAAGGAAATGCCTGTTCCAGGCGTCTTTTACAGTGCTGGGGCTGATAAGGTTTATTTTCTCCTGCCATTTTATAAGCAGGGATTCATAGTGGCGGAGCTTGTCTTCCGTTTCACGTGAAATCCCGAAAGCCTGCATATCAAGCGGCCCTGTTTTCACGTTTTTTGCGCTTCACAAAGCGCAAAAGAGCCACAATAGCGGCAGGTGTA
>CAUJHK010000096.1 GCA_963204715.1 Pseudomonadota bacterium
CAATCCGTTTTTCCCCCATAGCTTAACAAATCACAGTTTTTAGCTGCCGTATAAGGAGAGTTGGCATTCACTAGAGCCGCAAGTGTGGTTGTGTTTGCCTCACCCGGAGCGGCTTTGCTGACCCCCGTGGCTATAGATGTGCCATTGGCCCATTTGATGGACGATGCCGTGCCAGTACAGGCTGTTCCGCTCCACGTCTCCCCATAAGCACATGGCGTGGTGTACATTTTTGTCGCCCCGTCAGGCGTCAATCCCGCATAGACTGTGCCATCGGCGCAAAGCGTACCAATAGGATCTCCATCTGCACAGGTCCCTTGTGTGGCTAATGCCCAAGTCGCATTAGAAGAACCTATATTTAACCTTGTGCCATAAAGCACCCCTGCCGTCGGCGAGCTTGTATTTCTTAGCTGAACATATTGCCCATTTGTTATAGACCCTTTTGCCGATGTCCAGGTTTGCACCTCGCTGGATGTGCAGTTTGCATCGCTCGTCCCATCCGTACATATTCGGTATTGGGGAGAGCCGTCACCAGTAACAGATATTTCAAACGTGCACGCGGCAAGGCCGCTAATAGGCCTTATATTTGTTGATTTTGTCAGCGTACTTGGGGCTGCATTCACGTAGTTTTCAAAATAGCCTACGGTTACTGTCTGGTCATAACAGACATCCGTCACCAGGCATGACCAGGTAACACCATCACAAACCTGAACACAGGTTGAAGGTGTATAATAGCGCAATGCGCCCTCAACACTTGCATCACAAGTTTCTCCCCCATCATCGATTGTGACATAGCCGCCAATATCAAGCTTTGCCACAGGCGCACTCGCAGCAGACGTATCCTGAAGCCTTACATTGCCGCCATCGCCAAGATAGGCATTACCATCAACATCCAAAATGCCAGAAGGAGATGTCGTGTTAATGCCAACCCGCCCTGTCGAGGCAATCGTCATTTTAACGGTCGGGTCTGTATTATACACCGTACCCACGGTACGGGTGTGTAATGTCATTGACCCTGAAAGGTTGGTGGCAGCTGCGCCATTTGCCCCGGGAACAAAAAAGATAGCGGATGTTCCATCTGTTTCCAAATTGCTTGCCGTATGCTCACCACTCAAACGATGTCTTCTCGTAAGCCCGCCATTATCATTGGTTGCCGTAAACTGAACGCCTGTATCCAGAGTTGAATTCGCAGCCGTTGACAGCCCCAAGGTTGGGCGGCCCGTCCCATAATCATAATAAGATAAAAAGTCAGAGGCAGATAAACCAAAGCGGGCATATTGGGACGATGTACTTAGGTCCACAATGTTATATGTTCCTTCAGACAAGGTTAGAGAGTCCCCTGTCGCATTCTTCCAAGTAAAGCTAGTGCCGCTTGCATCCTCTGGTGTCCAGACAAGCGCATCCAGGAGTTCGACCGAAGGATTGGTCATGGCTTGCAACACATCCAGCTTGAGTGTTGGCACTTCCCCACTCCCCCCACTGCCGAGCGTTAAAGCTTTTGTTGTTGTATCAAACGAAAGCTGTTCCACGTTGCTCCCGTCCTTAACCGATATGTTTTTGGCAATTTCGATAGTGTTGGGATCAAGGGTTTCAATCGCCCACAAATCCGACCCTCCAGATGTTGCCTGATCATATGTCCACTCGAGAAAAATATCATCACTCCCCGCAGCCTTTTGCACAAGTGGCGTATCAGGCTGCAAGTCTGCATTCAAATCCGCCCATGCACTGCAGGTGGTTTCAAACACTTTGTTGGGGCCTGGTGATATAACAGCCAGAGAATCCCAGCTTGTCGCATTTGTGCCTGGCAATCTTAGCTGCGGCGCACCGCCACACCCCACAGCATCCACCGCGCTGCCGTGATCCCATACGCAATAACCATAGCGGTTGTTCCATGGGTCTTTGACACTCCCCGCTATGCCCACAGGTAAAAGACCGCCACCAATGGGCTGTGAGGCAGGGGAGGCATCTTCGTATGGGATGGGCTCCACCATGCCATCGGCATCGCAATCACCACCGCTGGGCTGGTCAATCGCAGAGTTAACGGTGGCAACGCGCACAGAAATTTCCATCTGGGCTTCCGCCGCACTTTTATTGTTGACCGATGTGGAGGTTCTCAGCGGGCCTATAATATAGTGCTGAATAGACACGGCAAGCGCACCCACCAAAGCAATGGAAGCAAAGAGCAAAAAGAAAATGTTTCCTGAAGACTTAATTCTGTCTTTCATGTCCCGCACGTTGATTATGATCGAATGATTAATTTTACCAAGAAAACATTAACCTCTCATTGACACATAAAAGGCCTTGTAAAAGTAAACACCCAAACGACCACAATCTCAACCAAGCACTTGAATTTATATACAATTTTGTTCAAGAAAAATCTTCCATCGCGGCGCGCACGCGGCCCAATGTGGTCAGCCAGCACAAAATTCCATAGAAAATAGCAATCTGGGAAAACCAGTCCGGCAACAGGCATATCAGCACCAGAGTTGCTATTGTTTCCGCCCCTTCTGTAATACCTGAAAGGTAATAAAAAGACTTTTTACCCTGATGCTCGCTTACCACGCCACGCTTGGCCGCAATGATGGCATAGGCCAGAAAGGACGTTCCCGTGCCCATAAATGAAAAAATCAGGAATGCTGCGGCCAGCGCATGGTCGGGCCTGCCCAGCGCAAAAAAGAAGACAACGCCTGAATAAAAGATAAAGTCCGCGACAATATCAAAATAGCCCCCAATATCTGTTGCCTGTGATTGCCGCGCCAAAGGGCCATCCAGCCCGTCCATCAAACGGCTTAAAACGATGAGGACAATCGCGGCGTTATAAGACTGAAATATCAGGCAGACAAAACTCAGAACGGCAAAGCCAAAACCGATGCCCGTGACCATATTGGCACGCACCCCCCCAGCATGAAGCGCGGCGGCCAGCTTGTTCAGCGGCGGGTCTATTATCGGGCGCAGGCGGGAATCAAACATCTGGAACACCTATGGGACAGAGGCAAAACAAAGCCCCAGCCTAACGGGCAAACAAGCCTTTGAAAAGATAGGAAAATGGTGCACCATACGGACTCAATCATATAAAAATTATCGATTGTAACTAATTGAAAATGTTTATAAATTTTGCTTCAACAAATTCACTATTATGACATTGCCAATTTTCTCCGCACCTTCGGTTAAAATTGCCATTCTCCACACCTTCGCTTATATTGTTTTTCTATTCACTATTCAAATATCAGACGGCCCCCAATAACTTAACCATTGTGGCCAGTTATATGGGGCGCCCCCTAAAATATTAAAAGAAAGTTGAATACTTTAAGCATGGAACAATATTTCTATAACGTTAATAGCTTTGCTATTGCCGCAATTATGATTTTTATTTCGCTCCTGATTTTATATTTTGGATATTGGTTGGGTAGAAAAAAAAGTTCAGTTTTTACAGATCCAATGAAGGCTCAAATTACGACGAGTCAGACAGCATTTTTGGGTCTTTTTTCCTTTCTGATGGCATTTTCCTTTGGTGCCGCCTTGCACCATTTTGATAACCGCAGTGAGGCCATGATGGAGGAAGCAAGCGCAATCGGAACGACTTATCTCCGTGCGCAGATGCTTCCAGAATCAGTTAAAAATGACACACTTAACTTACTGAAATCATATATTGATATAAGAGTTCAGACTGTTCAAATACCAATAAATAATGCATTTGAAAGAGATCCCCTTCTCAAAGAAGCATCATTAATCAGAATAAAACTCTGGAATCTTACTTTAAAGGCACTAGAAAAAGATGATCGAGTTGCAACTACGGGTTTGTATATTCAAGCACTGAATGAGTTGATGGATTCATATGATAAAAGAGACGAGGCTATAAACTGGAACATTCCGACTGTGGTTCTTTTATCGCTGACATTTGCCTTGGCTTTATGGGCTTGGTCTGTTGGCTATTCATCTGCGATAGGTTCTCATATGCCATCAAGGATTGTTATTGCCTTCATGATCTCAGTGGTCATTATGATGTCAATTATTATTGACTTAGATCGTCCGAGACGCGGACTCATTCAAGTGAGCCAAAAAAATATGATGGACCTTAAAAATGAAATTGAACTGTTTCAGGCAGAACATTAAGAAAGCTTTTCGCATTTGACTTATTAATTGCATAAACAATAAGGCTAATCGATATTCTCCGTTTTTCCAAAGTTTCTCCAGCGACATTAGTTCAAACGTCAACGGTGTTCGCCAATCGTTTCAACAGCATGCGGCTGGGTAATCGCATCGCCTGTCTTTTTGCATGATGCCGCCAGCATCGGTTTTCTAATTTTCATTGGCCTTTCAAAATTGTTTCATCATTCTCCGTCTTCGGTAACCGAAGGCGCAGAGAATTTTTTTAAAATAAAATATGGCAAAAAATTTGCCTAACCGAAGGCGTTAACAGTTTAGACCTCCTCGGTGTTTATTAAATAATATCAATGGGTTCAGAAGAGAGTGTCGTTAAACGGTTTGTGACGGGAGTCCGTATGGTATACCACTTTTAAGTGTTTTGACATTTTTATCGCAATTAGCACCCCTGCTAAGCCATTGGAATGATTCAATACTGCTTTTATATGAGAAAAAATGGTGGGTTAAGAGGATTGGATTAAAGATGCAAGTCACTGACTTTAATTAATAAAAATTCACATGCATATGATTGTTGCCCCTTATTTTGCCCCCAATTTAGTTTGTGACCTTAAAGAAACAGTCATTGAAATATGGGATAAAAAGCAAACTCAACTCATAAAAATTTTCTTTTATGTTTTATAAGATTTTTTCTTATATTTGGTTATTGCTGTTCAGCCTCTGACGACTTTCCTTAAAAATTTCTATAACATCTTTTGTTTTTTTATGGCCATGATCGGGATAATGGCTGTCTTTCCATGAATGGCGTTGACGGTTTTTAAGCCAATACGCAATAGCTTTCGGGTCTGGTGGATTTTCCTTATAAAGAACAACAATTTGAATTTCTTCAATGTCTTTACCTTTTTTAACTGTGACGGCCTGTTGTGATTTGTAAACAAATCCCATTGCATTTTGATATAGTTTTTCAACCACCTGAGCATCGGCATAATTGCCACCCCGCTTTATGGACTCCGAAAACTCAGAATATTTTACCTTCCATAACTCAAAAGTACTTTCAGCAATTTCAAACAACCGCGCTATTTCTTTGCCCGTTAGGCCAAGTAGAGCAAATTTGTATGCCATGTCAGGGTGCCACGTTTGATCATATTTTGTTGGGCGACCTATTTTTGGTTTAATGGCACTGGATTGATGGGGCATCTTTTGAATCATAATAAATTCCTGATGGTTTGAAACACAACCAGTTTACCAAACCCCAATCTTTTGACCAAGTGTGCAAACAATTATTTTGCCCTGACGTTTTAGGGGTTTCTTTATGGGCATTAAGGGCGTGTGGGGGCGTTGTTTTTGAAAGTGATATAATTTAACAAAACTTATTTAGAACGCTACTGACCCTGCCCCTGCTCAACACATACGGTATTCTCATGGCCAGCAAACCCTCTTACCTCAAAGGGCTATAAATTTTGAGACTGGCTTATAAAGATTTCCTCAAAATCACCCCAGTGTAATTGGTTAAGACCATGTTTAGACATAAAAAATTGATTTTTGTATCTTTTTTTTCAGCTTTGTACTATAAATCGCTAATTCCTTAACCCTATTTTAATATATTTATGTAAAAACTTGGAGCGTTCGATGTCATTAAACAAGGCAACACATCAACAGATTATCGGAGACGGTGGTTTGTCTATCGAACAAAAAGCAAGTGCCATTTTTGCAGGACTGCCCGCAGAGACTTCTGAATCTGCCGCCGTAAGAAAAGCCGAAGAAGAAAGGCAATATTTTGCGGATAATGCAGACCAGACGTTAAGCAATTTTTGGAGATTACTTAACGAATGGGACATTGCAACAAAAAACACATATGGGAAAGATAGTGCGGAGTATCAGGAATTAAAATCCGAGATTGCGCCTGTTTTAGAAAAAGTTAACGCCTACAGGGGGAACATACTACATCCACAAACGCAAAAGGCCGTCAGGCCATTGCATGAAATATGGGTGTTATATAGGGGTTTTGAACATGACGCAAACGGCGGGGTCAAACAAAGAAGGAGAGAGCCAGATAGAGAAATCTTATCGGCTTTCGACAGAACAGCTTCGTTCGATTTATAATGACCAAATTTTTCCTGAGTATGTTCAAGGAAAACCCTCTCTCATTAAACCCCGTTTTGTCGTTATTTGTGCCCAGCCAGGCGCGGGAAAATCAAGGCTATCCCAAAGCATTCGTGATGCTTTTAGCCATGCCGCAGAACCTGCTGTACATGTTGATGTTGACCTTTTAAGGGCATACCACCAAAAAATTGACCAAATAGTATCCGAAGACCCAATGAACATGGATCAACACACAGGCTATGAGGCTTGGGTGTGGAAAGGGTACATCATGCAAGATGCCAGTGATGCCAGAAACAACATTGTGATGGAAGTGACCTTACGCACAGTCGAAGAAACACAAAAAAGAATAGGTTTTTATAAAAGCCAAAACTACGCTGTTGATCTTCATGCTATGGCCGTGCATGAAAGCACCAGTCGATTTGGCATCTTCAAAAGATTTGAAACCCAAATTGCCGTTGGGGAAACACCAAGGCGTGTGGATTTATCATTTCATGATGAGGCTTGCGCCTCCCTACCATTAAATGTTGGTATTCTGGAAGCACAATGCGCGTTGGACATGTGTGCCGTTCACACTCGCGGGGGTGACATTCTGTATCACCGTAAAGGGCAAGAAGGGGAGCCACGTGCAAGAGAAGCCATATTGATTGAGCGTGAACGCGCATGGACGGTGAATGATAGTCTTAAACATATAACAGACTGGCGCAACCTTGCCCTACAAGTCCAAGCCCGCCCAAATGGTTCATTGAAAGAAGCATTTTACATCCACGAATTGCAACAGGCGGTTATGATGGGTAT
>CAUJHK010000097.1 GCA_963204715.1 Pseudomonadota bacterium
GGCCGCCGTCGCCATAAGACCAAAACCATGCAACATCATGTGCGAGGCTTTTTTAACCATGGGCATTTTGTTGGATGGGGTAAGCATCAAAACAGGCTCGTCATCAAACATGGACGCTTCTGCCCTTTTGGGCGCAGGAAAATTTTGCGTGCTTTCAGCTTGCGCTTCAGGTTTGGCCGCGCTGATGCGCAGGGTTTTTAGCCCACTTCCCGAGCGTATAGAAACAGACGACGCAGACTCCCCAGCATCGGCCTTGTCATTGGCAGCCTTGGCGGCAATTTCGTCCTGCACTTTTTCCAGCTTCTCGCGGGCGTCTTCAACGGCTTTGACGGATGAGGAGGATAAAGATTTCTTAGCCGAAACAATGTCTGACATGCCCAAATTCCTTGCAAGAGGGTAAAATGATTATTTGTGAATGTCTTATAAAGACACTCTCAACCATTACCTGCAACAACAAGGATGAAGTTTTCCACAGCCGCGAATCGGCCGCTACTGGCAAAGCGGACGGCTGGCCCCAGTGTGGGAGGCACTTTCCGCCCATCTTTGTATTTCACCAGAGGTCATTTTATCAACCTTGGGAATACGGGTGGCAAAGTTAGAACAGAATATATCAGGGCGCATTCTGGCCGCATCCGTAGATACCTTGTTGGCAAGGTCGGTGCGCATATCATGGAAGGCGCGCTCAGGATTGGCCTTGCCGGCCAGGGCAAAGTAATTAATCATAATATTCTCGTAATTTCCAATAAGGTTGGCGTTCCTTGCCGTAATTTCACGGTACTGCGCGTAAAAGTTCTTCCACCCGCGTGGCGTCATGTGCTGGCAGTTCAGCGCAATCACCATAAGCTCGCTATGAATTTTAATGCCCTGTTCGGCCTCGGCCTCTTCGGGACTGTAGCATTTACGTCCCGCAAGACCCGGCACGCCAACATCTACCTTCATCTGCGCCATAGCAGATGGTACATACGTGCAAACAGCCAAAGCCAAAATCAATACATATTTTTTCATAAAATACCTTCTTAAACCACAGGCGTTAATAGCGGAAGTCCTGCGAAATGGGCAAGCAAATTCTTTACCACCAATTGTCCCATTTCACCTCTGGTTTCTATGGTGGCAGACCCGATGTGCGGTAAAAGCACTACGTTATCCATTTTAACCATTTCTTCGGGCACGTTGGGCTCATGCGCGAACACATCCATACCAGCCCCCGCAATTCTCTTTTCTTTCAGGGCGGTTATAAGGTCTTCTTCAACCACGACAGACCCGCGGGAGATATTAATCAAAAATCCCTCGCTTCCCAAAGCTTTCAAAACCGATGACCCCACCATCTGATGCGTAGATGCACCACCTGGGCACGCCAATATAAGGTAATCTGATACTTCAGCCAATTTGTGAAGATCAGGCTCATAACGATATGAAATGCCCTCTTTTTTCCGTGGTCCTTGATAGACAATCTCAAGGCCAAAAGCGGTGCAGCGTGACGCAATAGCCTGCCCAATGCGGCCCATCCCCACAATCCCTGCTACCTTGCCTTTGAGGGAATTTCCCAAGGGCATCGCACCGTTCAGCCATTTGCCCACGCGCACGAACATATCCCCCTCACAAATGCGGCGGGAGAGTGCCAATAATAATGACAGGGCAATGTCCGCCGTATCGTCCGTCAAAACGTCAGGCGTGTTTGTCACGCGAATGCCGCGTTCCTTGGCGGCAATCAGGTCAATATTGTCGTAGCCGACAGCAAACTGGGAGATAATCTTCAAGTTGGGAAGCGCATCAATCAGGCTTTTGGACACAGGAACAAAATAAACAGACGCAATGGCCACAATATCCTCTTTTCGCTCTTGTAGAACTGCTTCTGGGTCGCGCTCCTTCCAAAGCTTGATAACATCAAAATGCAGCTCAAGCTCTTCCATTTCCTTGGGTAAAATCTGGTTGCCCATAACCAATAGCGCGGGTTTCATTGCATGAATTCCTTGATTTCTTGCGGCTTTTCATGTTTATACCCCATGGATATGACCATGAACAAGATGAATACCAAAAAGCTCTACATAAAAACCTGGGGGTGTCAGATGAATGTCTATGACAGCCGCAGGATGGAAGATATTTTGTCGCCCCTTGGTTACACCGCCACGGAAAACCCCGAAGATGCGGATATGGTCATCCTCAACACCTGTCACATCCGTGAAAAAGCAACAGATAAGGTGTTCTCCGAAATTGGCCGTTTGCGCGACATTAAAGAAGACCGCGCCAAGGATGGCAAAAAAACCCTCATAGCCGTGGCGGGATGCGTAGCACAAGCGGAAGGTGATTTTATCATGGAACGCGCCAAAGCCGTTGATATGGTCTTTGGCCCCCAAGCCTACCACGAATTGCCCGAGATGATTATCAAGGCGACAGGCGAGCGTGTGGTAAATACAGGGCTTGGCGTTGATACCAAGTTTGATCAATTACCGCAAGAATCCCTCAACCACGGGGCGGCGGCGTTTTTATCCGTTCAAGAAGGTTGCGACAAATTCTGCACATTTTGTGTTGTGCCTTACACACGCGGCGCGGAATATTCCCGCCCCGTTACACAGATTTTGAACGAAGCGCAAAAACTTGCCGACGCAGGCGCCATAGAAATCACGTTGCTTGGCCAAAACGTCAATGCGTTTCATGGTGAAGGCCCTGATGGAAAAATCTGGACTCTGGCGCGTCTGATTGAAGAGTTGGCGCATATTAAGGTCATTGAACGTATTCGTTACACCACCTCGCATCCTTGTGATATGCAAGAAGATTTGATTTTCGCCCACAGAGATATCCCCAAACTTATGCCCTATTTGCACCTGCCTGTGCAGTCAGGATCAAACAAGATTTTAAAGGCAATGAACCGTAAGCATACGGCGGAATCCTATCTTGAGATTTTGGACAATGTGCGTAAAGTCCGCCCCGACATCGCGTTTTCATCAGATTTTATCGTGGGCTTCCCCGGCGAAACCGACCAAGACTTTGAAGACACAATGGAAGTCGTCAAAAAGGTTGGGTATCAATCGGCATATTCCTTTAAATATTCCCCCCGCCCCGGAACACCTGCGGCTGCCATGCAGGCCGCGATTGTGCGTGAAGAAATTAAGGGTGAGCGTTTAACCCGCCTTCAGGGATTGTTAAATTCAGAATTTTTGAAATTCAACCAAAAATATGTTGGTCAGATTATGCCCGTGCTGTTTGAACGTAAAAGCGAGAAATCGGGCAATTTGCAAGGTCGCACGCCGTATAACCAGTCCGTGACCGTCGCCGCCAATGACCGCCTGATTGGCCAAATTGTCGATGTCGCCATCAACCATGCCTCTCCATCAAACCTTCGCGGGGATGTTGTAACCGTTGAAATGGTTGCGAAATCGGCGTGAATTAAAAACTTTTAATCAAAATCTTAACCATTTATGCTATAATAAATGAAACAACCTTATGAGGCCGCGCCATATCAAAAGACAATGACAGACGGGTGAACATCACCTTTGATGATAATACCTTAATCCCCCTATTGTTCGGCGAACACAACGCCCACCTGAAATACCTCGAAACTATGTTGAATGTTGATATTTCCAATCGTGGAAATACCGTGTCCATCAAAGGGCAAAACAAATCCATGCAGGTGGCGGAGGCGGTTTTGGATATGATGTGGATGCGCCTGCAAAAAGATGATGATGTATCTATCAGCGACTTTGAAGCCGCCCTGCGGTTTGCACGTGGGGAACGCATGGGCATGCCCGCCCATGATGCGCAGGCCGTGCGCGACAGCTTTTTGGATGAAAAATCTTCCATCAAAGCCACAGCAGGCTCAAAAGCCGTGAATCCGCGCACACCCAACCAGTCAAAATATATAGAAGCCATGCGAAAACATGAAATGGTCTTTGGTATGGGGCCTGCTGGTACAGGAAAAACGTTCTTGGCCGTCGCTGCTGCCGTCGAAATGTATAAAAATGGTGAAGTGGAAAAGCTAGTCTTTACGCGCCCCGCCGTTGAGGCAGGTGAGCGTCTAGGATTCTTACCCGGTGATTTGCTGGAAAAAATCGATCCCTATCTTCGCCCTATCTATGATGCTCTTCGTGAACTTATGACCGGTGATACGGTGCAAAAGAAAATGGCGTCAGGTGATATTGAAATTGCCCCGCTTGCCTTTATGCGCGGGCGTACGCTCAAAAATGCGTTTGTCGTGCTGGATGAGGCGCAAAACACAACCGCCATGCAAATGAAAATGTTTTTGACACGTATGGGTGAAGGTACGCGCATGGTTATAACAGGAGATCCCACGCAGATTGACTTGCCCAGCGGCACACTATCGGGGCTCAAAGAAGCCGCCCATATTTTAAAGAACGTTCCTGAAGTGGGTTTCATCCACTTTGATAAAAATGATGTTGTGCGCCACCGTCTGGTGGGTAAAATCATCTCCGCGTATGAAGACCATGAACGAAAAAAGTAGCACAACCATAGACGTTGACGTCAGCCTGTCTGAGCCAGAATGGAGTGCCTCTTTTCTGGATGTGGAAATACTTGCAACAAAGGCGGTAAAACTGACGCTTAAAAACGCAAAGTTGCCTAACACCCTTGCCAACCGCGACATAGAGGTGTCAGTGGTTTTGGCGAATGATGATCTGGTGCAGGTGCTTAACCGTGAATACAGAAACGTGGACAAACCAACTAATGTTTTAAGCTTTGCAAGCCTTGATTCCGATGATCCTATTCCTACCGAAGGGCCAGTCGCTATTGGCGACATCATTTTGGCCTACCAGACCATTGACCGCGAAGCCAAGGAACAGGACAAGTTTTTTAAAGATCACTTTTTGCATCTGGTTGTCCATGGCACGCTACATCTGCTGGGCTATGATCATGAAATTGAGGACGAAGCCACAAATATGGAAACTCTAGAAATTAGAATTTTACAAAGAATGAATATTCAAAACCCTTACATGGATAAATTCTCTATGGCATAATGCCAGACGATGTTGAAAAAAATGCCAAAAGACGAAACACCCGAAGGGCGAAGTCGCCCATCCCTCCCCACTTCCGAGCATTCATCGGTCACGCGGCCAAGGCGCAGTCCTATCACATGGCTAAAAACATTCACGCGAAAAAAGCATGACAACACAAACAACATTCAAGAAGCACTGGATGATTTGATTGAAGAGCTTAAGGACTCTGATGATGACCAGACTGTGGTCAATAGCCAGAAGATGCTCATCACCAATGTTCTAAAAAGTCATGATTTAAAAGTGTCTGATGTTATGGTGCCGCGTTCCGATATCATAGCGGTCGAAGATGACACAACACTGGATGAATTAAAGGAAGTATTCAAAGGCAATCAGTTCAGCCGTATCCCTGTTTATAAGGGAACGCTGGATAACATTATTGGTGTCTTGCACATCAAGGACCTGCTTCTTTGTTTGCTGGAAAAGCGCAACTGCTCTATCTCCGCCCTTATAAGGGACGTCACAATCGTACCTCCAGGCGTTCCATTGATGGATTTGTTTTTGAACTTGCGCGAGGGCAAAAAGCACATGGCTCTGGTGGTGGATGAACATGGCGGCATTGACGGGCTTGTGACTATCAACGACATTGTCGAAGCCGTGATGGGGGATATAGAAGACGAATTTGACAATGATGACCAGCCGCAGATCATTGAAAAGGCAGATGGCTCTTTGGTTGTGGACGCCCGTTATGAGGTAGATGACTTTGAAGAACGTTATGGCACATTTTTAACGGCAGAAGAGCGTGAAGAGGTGGAAACCTTAGGCGGCCTTGCCTTCTTTTTGGCGGGGCACGTCCCCAAAAAGGGAGAGGTTTTTAAACACAGCTGCGGCATGGTACTGGAAATTATGGATGCCAATGCCAGCCGCGTGAACCGTATCCGCATCCGCAACTTTCCTCAAAGCAGTGCCGCGAGTGATGAGGTTTAACCCCTCTTTCTAAAAGGGATAAACTGCTCTACTCTCTGGCCTAATGATAAACATAAACACCCCCTTTCAAAGAATGTTTTTTGCCGCCGCTTGCGTGGCCTGCGGTGTTGTATGCGCCCTTGCCATGCCGGGGACATCCTTCTGGCCAGCCATGTTTATAGGGCTGTCCGCTTTTTATATCCTTTATTCAAAAGCAGGTGGTGCTGGTCAGGCCTTTTTATGCGGCTTCTTGTTTGCGCTAGGTTATTTTGTGACGGGACTTTGGTGGATTGGGAATGCGCTACTGGTGGAAGGAAACGAATATGCGTGGGTCTGGCCCATCTCCGTGATAGGTCTGCCCACCTTATTAGGGCTGTTTACGGGCACTTATCTTGGCGTGGCGCGAATGATAAAATCGCCAGACACTCTGGCAGGCTTTTTATGCTTTGCCTTTTTCCTTACGTTTTCCGAATGGGCGCGCGGAAATGCCTTTACGGGCTTTCCGTGGAATCTTTATGGCTATGTCTGGTTTGACCATCTGCCCATGGCACAATTTGCGCACTATGTGGGCGCGTATGGACTTACGCTTGTTTCCGTTCTGTGGGCTGGCACGGCAGGTTTTTTATATATCTGCAATCTGGGTATAAAACACAAATTAGCCATCACGGGTGTTGCACTTCTTTCTCTTGGCCTTGTCTTTTACGCAGGCTCGTTAAGGTTGCAAACCCACCCGACAGAGTTTGACAGAGAAAATGCCGTGGTGGTCGTACAGCCCAACATAGCCCAGAGCATGAAGTGGGATCCTCTGGCCGTTCAGGATAATTTTAAAAAAATAGTTCATCTTTCAAAAACAGATGTTCCCGCCCCCACGCCCAAAAACATTTTTATCATCTGGCCTGAAACAGCCATCTCCCCTTCTGTCTATACAGTGCCCGCCAATATGGACGACATTCGCACCCTTCTGGAATCTTATTCTGGGTCAAACGCCTACCTTGTGACGGGCATCCTGCGCCAGATGCAAAAGGAAGATGGCAGCGTGAATTTCGCAAACTCCGTTGTGTTTATGAACAAGTCTTTAACCGCGCTGGACATCTACGATAAAACCCATCTTGTGCCTTTTGGTGAGTTCATCCCCTTTCAAAGTTATATTCCGCTTAAACCCGTTGCTTCCTTTAAGGGGTTTGAACGCGGGCGCGGCGCACAGACCATTCAACGCAATGGTATTCCCGCCTTCTCTCCGCTCATCTGTTACGAAATAATTTTCCCAGCGCAGGTAATAGCCCCCTCGACGCCAAAACCAAAGTGGATTGTCACCGTCACCAATGATGGCTGGTATGGTGATAGTGATGGCCCGCGCCAGCATTTTGCACAAGCCCGCCTGCGCGCGATAGAGGAAGGCATGCCCGTTATACGATCTGCCAATACGGGCATCTCTGGCGTGATTGATTCCTATGGCCGCATTGTTGCCAAGTCAGATATCTTCCAGACTGGCGCAGTGGTTTCAAATTTGCCAAAGTCGCTCGAAAGTCGTCCTCCGCTCTTTGCGGTTTTGTTCCCGTACGGGATGCTAATATGTGCGCTAATCTTCATGTTTCATAAGTTATGCTTTATAAATTCTCAGCCTTCTATCCCAAAGCATAGGGAATAAACTGCGTTCTTGCATACATTTGTAAGCTTTTGCTATGGTGACTTTAGTTTATAGGTAAAATGAGAGCGAACCATGTCCCAAAAAGCAAAAGAAATTGAAAAATCGGAAGCCGTTGGCAAAAAAGGCCGCGCGACTTCATTGGATGGTGTTCTGGGCGCACAACTCAGACAACGCCGTACGCTATTGGGCTTGAGTCAGGAAAAGCTGGCAGAACAGCTGGGCATAACATTTCAACAAATACAAAAATATGAAAACGGCGCAAACCGTATCAGCGCCAGTCGTCTTTTTGAAATCAGCAAGGCACTTGAAACCCCTGTCAGCTTCTTTTTTGAAAGCACAACCGCCAACCAAAGCTTTGAACCCGCTTATGGTTTTTCCGACAATGATCAGGCTGCGTTTGAGGGGCATGATGATGTCATGAGCCGCAAGGAAACCATCGACCTTGTCCGCACCTATTATTCTGTTGAAGACCCAAAATTGCGCAAAGACATGTATAAGCTAATCCGCTCCATGGCCGACAATCTGAAAAAGACCTCTTGATACAAGGGCTAGACACTTCAAATCATAGGTAGTAGCCTTGGAAAATTTTAAAATCTAGGGATTCTTATGCTAAACACCATGAAAAAGCCACTTCCGCAGCACGCGCATCAAAACTATATCTTCACATCCGAATCTGTGTCCGAAGGCCACCCCGACAAGGTGTGCGACCAGATATCCGATGCTATCGTTGATAAAATCCTGTCCGAAGATCCTTATGCCCGCACGGCTGTTGAAACTGTGGCTACTACCAACATTGTGGGGCTAATCGGCGAAGTCCGCGCACCGGAATCTGTTACGCGTGACGTGATGGAAGATATCGCCCGCCAGACGGTAAAAAAAATCGGGTATGAACAAGAAGGCTTTCACTGGAAAGACCTTGTGGTTGATTGCCGCGTGCACGCCCAGTCTGCCGACATTGCGCAGGGCGTTGACGCCGCAGGCAACAAGGATGAGGGCGCGGGCGACCAGGGGATAATGTTTGGCTATGCCTGTGATGAAACGTCTGAACTCATGCCCGCCGCCATTCACTACTCCCATGAAATTTTACGCCTTCTGGCGCAGGACAGGCACGCAGGAATTTTGTCCAAGCTTGAGCCTGATGCCAAATCACAAGTGTCGCTGGAGTACCGTGATGGCAAACCAGTACGCGCCACGTCTGTGGTTGTCAGTACACAACACGCGGATGGCCTGACACAAGATGATGTGCGTGCACTTGTCATCCCTTACATTCAACGCGTCCTGCCCGATGGCTGGATGCCAGCTGCGGATGAGCTTTATATCAACCCTACGGGGCGTTTTGTTATCGGCGGGCCTGTGGGGGATTCTGGCTTGACGGGGCGCAAAATCATCGTCGATACCTATGGCGGCTCTGCCCCCCATGGCGGCGGCGCGTTCTCTGGCAAAGACCCAACAAAGGTGGATCGCTCGGCGGCCTATGCCGCACGTTACGTTGCCAAAAATATTGTGGCGGCTGGCTATGCGCAAAAATGCACACTCCAACTGTCTTATGCCATTGGCGTATCAAAGCCCATATCTCTATACGTGAACACGCATGAAACAGGTACGGTGGATGAATCTTTTATGGCCGATGCTATCGGCAAGGTTATAAACCTCTCCCCGCGCGGTATTCGTGAACATCTGGGCTTGAACAAACCCATCTATGCCCGCACAGCCGCCTATGGCCATTTTGGCCGCAAGGCAGACGCTGATGGCGGCTTTAGCTGGGAAAAGCTTGACCTTGTAAAACCCTTGCAGGATATATTGGGTTAATCTAAAACCCCTCCATGTCCAAAATACCAAAAGCTTTTACTGATTCCGCCAAACGCCGCGTATATGGCCGCCGCTTGGGTCGTCCCATGGGCCAGACCCGTCAGGCAGCAATAGATGATATTTTGCCAAAACTCACCTTGGTTGAGGATGATGTGGCGGTTGAACGCACACTCAATCCGCAATCCCTTTTTGCCAAACCCCAAGACATCGTTCTAGAAATAGGCTTTGGCAATGGCGAACATCTAAAAGCCATGATGGAGCAAAAGCCAAACCGTAATTACATAGGTGCAGAACCTTTTATCAACGGCATGTCTGCCTTCCTAAAATCCATCGCCGATATGCCCCATAATAATATCCGCGTCTGGATGGATGATGCCGTGACCATGGTGCGCGCCTTTAACGATGAAAGCTTGTCGGCCATCTACATTTTAAACCCCGACCCCTGGCCAAAATCAAAACACCATAAACGGCGCATCGTTCGCCATGAAACGCTCATCGAATATCACCGCGCCCTAAAGGCTGGCGGGGATTTGATTATGGCGACCGATGTTGATGATTTGGCGGAATGGATGGTCACCGAAACCATGAATCACGGCGGGTTTGAATGGCAGGCGGAACGCTCAAAAGACTGGCAAACCATACCCTCCGACTGGTTCATCACCACCAGATATGCCGCCAAAGGCGAAGCCGCAGGACGAAAAGAGACGTATTTATTGTTTAAGAAAGTTCTGAACTAGGGCCTTTAGCGCCAACGCCTAGTTTAGAATTTGGGTTACCATGGGGAGTTTCAGAAATTAAACGAGCGTTAACCGCTCTATCTGAAAAAATCTTTGCACATTTATCTAAATAATCACCATATTCTTTTAATCCAGAAATCATATCACTAAGCTTTTGATCTAGGAGTTTTGTAACACTATCAAAACAGCTTAATGACCTAAATATAAAATGTTTTTTACCTGCAATAACACTTAAAGTACTGTAATCAGTAGAACCCTTATTGATATGATCAGTAAAAATAATTGTTATGTCTGTGTCAGATGGGAGTTTTAACCCTTTTATTTCAGGAAGTTGAGTTGTGTAGATTAAAGATTCACTTCTACTGCCACCATATCCAACGTCTGCGTGCAAACTAATAATTTCGCCATTTTTATTACCAGGCAGAGCTCTAAGCTCTTTGCCTTTTCTGTCAAAATAATCTCTTATAAGCGTTTCAACTTCACTAAAAGTTAGAAGCTTTTCGGTTGAGGCGGCATCAAAAGTTTGCTTAGACATGTTTTCTCCATGATTTATGAACATGTAGATACTAAATTCAAACTTAAATTATGTCAATATAAATTTCGATATTAGCCTAAGTTTTATAACAAACCCCTTGAAATCGCCCCTTCATAGGCGTATAACCCTACAAAACCTGATCGTATGATATGGGTGGGCTTATAAAAAAGCCCGCCTTTTTTGTTACCCGAGAAGGTTTTTATGACAGTATTAAATAATTTTACTGTCATTCTGAGCACCGCCTTGGCGGGCGAAGAATCTCAATAGATCCTTCACTGCGTTCAGGATGACAATAATGTAACATAAGACTAAAAGTATGAAGAACACACCTCTGGAACATAAAATCATCAATCTCGCCAAACCTGTTATCGAAGATTTGGGATTTGCACTGGTGATGCTGGAATTCAAGGGTGGCGTGCTTCAAATTTTGGCGGAAGATCCAAAAACAGGGAATTTGGGGCTTGAGGATTGTACAAAAATCACAAAAAACCTATCCCCTCTTTTGGAAGTGGAAGACCCTATTTCTGGCGCATACACGCTGGAAATCAGCTCTCCAGGGATTGACCGCCCGCTTGTAAAGCCTGGTGACTTTAAAAAATACAAAGGCTTTGAGGCGAAGGTAGAGCTGGATGAAATCATGGAAGGGCAAAAGCGCTTTCGTGGGGTTATCTTGGGCGAAGAAAATGATTTTGTGACCATGCTGGTTGATAAGATCGAACACAGGCTGGAATTTGCCGCAATTAAAAAGGCTCGGCTTGTGTTGACCGATGAACTCATCAAGGCCACACGAATGGATAGAGAAATTTTAAACGAAACAACAAACTGAACTTTAAGGCGAAAGATTAAAAAGGAAGAATTAAATGGAATTGTTACAAGTCGCAGATGCCGTTGCCCGTGAGAAGAACATTGATAAATCTATCGTAATTGAAGCGATGGAAGAAGCTATTCAAAAGGCTGGTCGCTCCAAATATGGTCACGACCATGATATCCGCGCGCACATTGATCCTAAAACAGGGTTGATTGATTTGAAGCGCTATCGCGAAGTTGTTGAAACAGTTGAGGATGAAGTCCGCCAGCTAACCGTTACCGAAGCACAGCGCATTAAAAAAGACGCCGTCGTGGGTGAGTTTTTGGTTGATACCCTTCCCCCGCTTGATTTTGGCCGTATCGCCGCGCAGACAGCCAAACAGGTTATCGTGCAAAAAGTGCGTGAGGCCGAACGCGTCAAACAATATGAAGAGTTTAAAGACCGCGTGGGCGAAATCATAAACGGCGTTGT
>CAUJHK010000098.1 GCA_963204715.1 Pseudomonadota bacterium
TTTTCTGGAAACATTAAAACAACTTGGCCCCGCCCGTCTGGCGATTATGGGTTCTGTCATAGTAGGGCTAATGCTCTTTTTCGTTTTTGTTTCTTTGCGCGTTTCCTCTGCAGAAATGAAATTACTTTACAGTGATTTGTCCACGATGGATTCCAGCGCAGTCGCCGCCAAGCTTGAATCATTGCAAATTCCTTATGAAATTTCTCCTGACGGCACACGCGTCACTGTCCCTGACACAGATGTTGGCCGCGCACGCATGCTGTTGGCAGAAGCAGGCCTGCCCAATGGCGGGTCTATGGGGTACGAGCTTTTTGACAAACAAAGTGGTTTTGGTACAACCAACGCTGTGCAGAATATAAATTCTTTGCGCGCACTTGAAGGAGAACTTTCCCGAACAATAGCGGCGCTTGATCCTGTTCGCTCTGCGCGCGTACATCTTGTTCTACCTCAGCGCGAATTGTTTGCACGTGACACGCGCCCCGCTTCGGCAAGTGTGGCCTTGGGACTGCGGGCTGGAAAACGTTTGGAGTCAGGTCAAATTTCCGCCATCCAGTCACTGGTTGCCAGCGCGGTTCCTGATTTAAAAATGGAAAGCGTTTCTATTATTGATCAAAACGGAAATCTTTTGGCACGCGGCGGAGAAAGCGCAGACAGTCAGGCTGGCGCAAAAGCGGAAGAGCTAAGATTAAAACAAGAACAACGGCTTATTCAAAACATTGAAGACCTTGTGGGCCGCACTGTCGGGTTTGGAAAAGTGCGTGCCAGTGTTACGGCAGAACTGAATTTTGACCGCGCCACCATAGCAGAAGAGCTTTACAACCCCGAACAACAGGTAGCGCGCTCTACGCAGACCGTGCAAGAGGACTCGTCAGAAAAAGATGCCTCGGAAAACAACGTGTCCGTTGAAAACAACTTACCAGGTGTTGGGTCTGATGCGCTGGGCGGAGATGCGGGCACATCCAAATCAAACCGTACAGAAGAAACAACAAACTTTGAAATTTCAAAAACTATCCGCAACACTGTGCGCGAAGGGGGCGAAATAAAACGCCTGTCCGTCGCCGTTCTGGTCGATGGGACATATAAAACCGCAGAAGATGGAACAAAAACATATCAGCCTCGCAGTGATGAAGAGCTTGGCAAAATAGAAGATCTTGTAAAATCATCAATCGGTTTTGATGCAGATCGCGGCGATACGGTTCAAGTAGTCAACATGCAGTTTGCCGAAGTGGATACGTCAGAAGATCTTCCCGACAACAGCTTCTTTGGGTTTGATAAGAATAAGCTATTGGATGTTGCAGAAGTTCTTACAGTTGCTGTGATGATTGTGCTTGTTATCTTGCTGGTCTTGCAACCCATGGTCGGACGACTTTTGGCTGCAGAAGGTGGCACGGGACTTGATGATGAGGAAGAAAAGGAACTGCTTGCCTCCCGCCCTATGGCACCAGCGCTGGAAGGGCCTTCGCAAGAGTTTGAGCCCTCTGGCCTGAACATTGAAGAAAACAGTATGATCGACATGCAAAAAGTAGAAGGTAAGGTCAAAGCATCTTCAGTCAAAAAAATAGAAGACATAGTAGATGCCTACCCCACAGAAACCGTTTCGGTGATACGCAGCTGGATGTCGCAAGACTAATAACAATAAGGGTTCAATGAAGTATGAGAGTCAGGGAAGATTATAGAACCTTAAACGGTATCGAAAAAGCAGCGATTTTTATGCTTTCGCTGGGGGAAGACTATACCGCCAAAATTTTTGAACATATGGATGACGAAGAGATTTTGGAAATCTCGCAGACCATGGCCTCCCTTGGAAAAGTGAATGCGAACGTAGTGGAGCGTTTGTTTGTCGATTTTGCCGAACAGATGAGTTCAAGCGGAACACTGGTAGGATCACAAGAATCCACCGAACGTCTTTTGTCCAAAACAGGTATGAGCAAGGACAAGATTGACCAAATCATGGAAGAAATTCGTGGTCCTGCTGGCCGCACCATGTGGGAAAAACTGGTGAACGTAAACGAAGAGATTCTCGCAAACTTTTTGCAAAAAGAATACCCGCAAACTGTGGCCGTTGTGATGTCAAAAATTACTACCGACCATGCGGGAAAAGTATTGGCCCTGCTCCCCGAAAGCTTTGCTATGGAGGTTATCCACCGCATGCTTCGCATGGAGGCCGTACAAAAGGATGTTCTGGAGGACGTGGAAAAAACACTGCGTCAGGAGTTTATGTCCAACCTGGCCAGAACACAGCGCCGCGACTCCCACGAACACATGGCAGAGATTTTTAACAATCTGGACAGGGCGGCAGAAAGCAAGTTTATGGAAGCGCTTGAAAAAACAATTCCTGAATCGGCTGAAAAAATTCGCTCACTGATGTTCACCTTCGAGGATTTAATGAAAGTGCCGCCTGCGGGCATCCAACAAATTATTCGTGCCGCAGATAAAGAGAAACTGCCCGCTGCACTCAAGGGTGCCACAGAAACATTGCGCGACCTGTTCTTTTCCAACATGTCTGAAAGGGCCGCCAAAATTATGCGTGAAGATATGGCCGCCATGGGCCCTGTGCGCTTGAAAGATGTTGAAGAAGCGCAGCTTCATGTCGTTGCTGTCGCCAAAGATCTTGAATCCCGTGGCGAAATTACAATTGCATCCGGCAGCGAAGAAGACGAACTTATTTACTAAACCCTCTATGTACAATCACAAGGCACACGCAAAACCGTGGATAAAGAACGCAAATTCCTTTTTGATGTAAACATCTTCGATGCACCGGAGAAGGAAGAGATTGCGGAGGACCTGCCACCCCCTCCCCCTGTTTTTTCCGAAGAAGAACTGTCCGCCGCCAAGGACATGGCTTTTGAACAAGGTCGACAGCAAGGCCAAAAAGAGCAGATTGAATCCCGCGAGCAGTTTGTGGCGCTCACACTGGACAAAATAGCGCAAAACTTTTCAAGGCTTTTTGCGGCAGAAACACTCAGGGAAAATATATTTGAAAAAGAATCGTTGAAGCTGGCTGTTTTGACGCTTGATTTGCTCTTTCCTTCGCTCACGCAAAAGCTTGGCACCGATGAAGTTATGGTTGTTGTTGAAAAAACACTTGCAAGCCACAGAAAAACAAAAGAAATAGTAATAAATGTCCCCACAGGGCTGGCAGGAGAGGTTGAAGCCCTTATCACGCGCCTGCGTGAAAATGAGCATGATGCCGTGTTATGGCGCGTCCTTGAAAACCCTGCCCTATCTCAAGGGGATTGCACACTGGAATGGAGTGATGGTGGCGCTGTGCGGGATTCTCTAGAGGCCGCCAAAGCCATTCGCGCCAATATTGAAGCTATGCTGGGAGAAACGGTTGCGCCGCCTGCCTTACGCGGGCATAGTGAAGTTGTAAAAACTGATGTATTATCAAAGGACTTGGCCGAATCAGACGCCGCCGATGGCACGCCTGAAACCGAACATACGGGAGATGAATGATGAGTGATGACGCGCAAGAAAAAGAAAAAGATATAGCCTACAATGAAATTTCCGAGGCTGATGGCGCGCGTGAAGCCGAGCGTGAGTGGCCCATAGGCGAAGCTATGGCGGGCGACGTGTCAGCCATCTATGATATTCCTGTGCAAATTTCTGCCGTGCTGGGCCGCTCTACCATGCAGGTGAGCCAGCTTTTAAAACTGGGACGGGGCGCAGTTGTCGAGCTTGACCGCAAAGTTGGTGAAGCCATCGACATTTACGTGAACAATCGCCTTGTTGCGCGTGGTGAAGTTGTGGTGGTTGAAGACAAGCTTGGCGTCACCATGACCGAGATTGTGAAGTCTGACAGGAGCTAGGGAGTTATGACGGACCTGGATTCCATAGCTACCCGCAATGCGCGTGTTGAAGCCGACAAGGCTTGGGAAACCTGCTGGATGCGCAAACTTTTTATTGCTGGCATCACATATCTCATTGTGTCTTTATACCTCCCCCTTCTGGGTGTTGAAAAAAGCTATCTCCATGCCTTGGTGCCCGTCTGCGGCTATCTTTTATCCACCTTATCCTTGCCTCTTGTAAAAACATGGTGGCTGGAAAATCAATACAAAAAAGAGAGTAAACACTAAACATGCGTTTGATGATTGTCGGACAACTTGAAGGTTACATATCCATCGCGGGTAAAATCGCGCTTCAAAAGGGCGCGAAGGTTATTCACTGTGATGATACGCAAGAAGCCCTAGGCGCGTTGCTAAACGGCAAGGGCGCAGACGTTGTCATGTGTGACGTTAAACAAAAAATCGGCCCTTTTATAAAGGCGCTTGAAGAAAACCGTTTGGTTGTGCCCGTTGTGGCCTGCGGCATAGGATCTGACACCCGCACAGCCGTCAAAGCCATTCAGGACGGCGCGAAAGAATATATCCCCCTGCCCCCTGATGCAGAATTGATTGCGGCCGTGCTGGCGGCGGTGACGCAAGAACAAGACACCATGATAGCCAATGATGACGTCATGAAAAATGTTCTCAAACTGGCGGATAAAATTGCGCCTTCGGAGGCCACGGTATTGATCACGGGGGAATCTGGCACGGGAAAAGAAATCATGTCCCGCTACATGCACAAAAAATCCAAACGTAAAGATGGCTCTTTTATAGCCGTTAACTGTGCCGCCATTCCTGAAAATCTTTTGGAATCTGAATTGTTCGGCCATGAAAAAGGCGCGTTTACGGGTGCGGCTGGGCGCAGGATTGGAAAGTTTGAAGAAGCCAATGGCGGCACGCTTTTGCTGGATGAGGTTTCTGAAATGCACCCATTGCTGCAGGCAAAACTTTTACGCGCCATTCAAGAGCGGGAGATTACGCGCATTGGCTCAAACGACTCTGTGAAAGTGGATGTTCGCATACTGGCCACATCCAACCGCAATCTGGAACAATCGGTACAAAAAGGTGAATTTCGCGAAGATCTTTATTTCCGTTTGAATGTCGTCAACGTCCGCCTGCCTGCTCTGCGCGAACGCCCCAATGATATCCTCCCTCTCGCCCAGTTTTTTACAGACAAATACGCCGATGCGAATGGCGTGCCCAAGAAAAAATTATCAAAGCCTGCAGAAGAAAAACTATTGGCCTATAACTGGCGCGGAAACATTCGTGAACTTGAAAACACAATGCACCGCGCCATTCTTATGAGCCTGGAGGATGATGTGGAGGCGGACGCCATTCACATTCAAGACAGTGCTTTTTCCTCTGGTCATGCCTCTTCTGTATCAGCGCCTAACAAAGCACCAGACCCCTCAGGTGTCGGAAGCGCGGCACAAACGTCACAAGCGCCCAACGCCACTATCAAAAACCCCGCGCAGGTTGAAAATCTTGTTGGCCGCACTATTGCGGATGTTGAGCGGGATATGATTATAAACACGCTTGACCATTGTCTTGGAAACCGCACGCACGCCGCCAATATTCTTGGCATCTCCATCCGTACATTGCGCAATAAACTCTCGCAGTACAAAGATGAGGGCGTTGAGGTTCCACCAGCCTCAGGCACAGGCGGCTAGCTAAAAACAAAGCCCCCGTTTTGGGGGCTTTTTTATAAAGTTTTGAATCAGTTTGTCTTTGGCGGTGCGCCCTGCCCCAGAAAATCAAGCGCTGAAGGCTCTTCTTTCCAGACAGGCATGGCGGGTTTTGCGGGCTGCGCGGACGGTGCAAAATTCTGCTGGTCACTGCCAACCATGTTGGCCGCAGGCTCACCCGCCGCTGGCATGGTCAGTGTTGCCATCGCCGCTTCAAATTCTGATTTACAGCTTGCGTAATGGTCATCATTGGCGGCTTCTTCCGCACGCTCAATCCAGCACTCATACCGCGCTTGTGCCTTGGCAAGACTTTGCGCGTTCTCTGGCGTGTTTTGTTCTGCCAGAGCCGCCATCAGCTCTGCGCGCGCCGCGTTTAGCTCTCTTGCACGTTGGGCATTTAAATCAAAGGCTGAAATTTTTGATGGTTCCACCTTTTTGCCTTTGGCCGAGGCCATAGCCTTTTGGGTAAACTCCTTGGCGGCTTTATAATCGTAGGCCTTGTCGTTTTCGTATTTTGCCATCGCGTAATATTCCCGCGCCAGATATTGCGGCAAGGCGTCAGGTGTTGCCATCGCCGTTACGGCTGGCATAGGAGCTGGCGTTGGCGCAGGCATCATCATGTTTCCTGCCGCAGGGGCAATCTCTTGCGGGCTTGTTATCTCGGTTGTGGTGGCCGCCGCAACGGCAACAGGCTTGGCCATATCTGCTTCCAAAGACGACAAATCTTCACTGTAATGTGTGCAAGCGCCCAATAGGATAACGCTTGCCCATGCGCAAAATTTTAGCTCTCTCATCATGGTCACCTCTTATGATTGTGTTTGTGTAGTATAATTATGCAAACTAAAGATTTCTGCAAGCTTTACTTGCCACATCATACGCATTTTCTCCCCTATTGGACACAAGATGGTAAAAATCTGTCCCCATCCTTAAGGTTTTTCGACAAAGCCCTATACATTTTCACCCCGTACACATTAATATGTATGAAGATTTCAATATTCCTTTTCTGGATATGTTTAACCTATGGCTACACCCCAACCTTCCAGACCGTCCGGCCCAAGCGGCATGACTCAAGCGCGCGGCGCGCTGGGCGGGATTTTGCGCGGAGATACCGTGCTGGCCATTGGTATCATCACCATTCTAACATTTATGCTTATCCCTATTCCCAAATTTCTGCTGGATATGGGGCTGGCACTGTCTATCTTGTTTTCGATTTTTATTCTGATGCTGGTTTTGGCCATTAAAAAACCGCTGGAGTTTTCAACCTTCCCGACCGTACTATTGATTTCAACCGCCCTTCGCCTTGGTCTGAACATCGCATCCACCCGTCTTATTTTATCGGAAGGTCATAATGGCACAGATGCCGCGGGCCATATTATTCAGGCTTTTGGCGGGTTGATTATCGCAGGCAGTTACGTGGTGGGCGGTATTGTGTTCGCCATTCTGGTTATCGTAAATTTTGTGGTCATTACCAAGGGTTCTGGGCGTATTGCAGAAGTTGCCGCCCGCTTCTCGCTCGATGCCATGCCTGGCAAGCAAATGGCGATTGATGCAGATTTATCCAGCGGGCTTATCAATGAAGAAGACGCCAAGATGCGCCGCAAGGAGCTGGAGCAGGAATCTGGCTTTTTCGGCGCTATGGACGGTGCGGCAAAATTTGTGCGTGGTGATGCCATCGCCGCCCTGATGATTGTGTTTATCAACATCATCGGTGGTATTGTTATTGGCACGGTGCAAGAAGGGCTTTCGCTCAGTGATGCGGCCTCTACCTACACCATCCTGACCATCGGTGAGGGGCTTGTGTCACAAATTCCTGCGTTGATTGTTTCTATTTCGGCAGGCTTGCTGGTATCAAAAGCGGGCGTTGAAGGCACGGCAGACAAGGCCTTGCTAGACCAGTTCTCAGCCCACCCAAAAGCGATGGCCATCACAGCCAGCTTGATGTTTGTGATAGCCCTTGTCCCTGCCGTTCCCTTTACCCCCTTCGCTTTTATGGCCGTTGTGTTTGGGGGCTTGTCTTATGTGTCATGGCAAAGGCAGGAAGCGGAAATTGAGGCCAAGGCACAAGCACTCCTCCCACCAAAGCCTGGAGCACCAGGCGCAAAACCCGCCGAAGAGCCCATATCCAAAGCCCTTGCGATGGACATCATTCGCTTGGAACTTGGGTATGGGTTATTGTCCTTGGTGCAAGGAGAAGGCGGTAACAAACTCACAGATCAAATCAAAGGCCTGCGCCGCCAGCTGGCTGAAGATATGGGCTATGTTCTCCCCGCTGTGCGCATTCAGGACAATCTGCAACTCCCCGCCAACTCCTATATTGTGAAGATAAAAGAGATTGAATCAGGGCGTGGCGATGTGCGTGCGGGCATGCTCATGTGCATGGACCCCACAGGCGCGGCGATAACGCTTCCCGGTGAAAACACGGTAGAGCCAACTTTTGGACTGCCCGCTATGTGGATTGATGAACAATATCGTGAAGAGGCGCACTTCAAAGGCTATACGGTGGTGGATGCACCCACCGTCATCACCACGCACATCACCGAAATTGTCAAAGACAATATGGCAGATTTATTGTCCTACGCCGAAACGCAAAAGCTTCTTGATGAACTGCCAAAGGAATATCAAAAGCTGGTGGCAGATGTTATCCCAGGGCACATGACCGTTGGCGGTCTGCAACGCATCTTGCAAAATCTGGTGGCCGAGCGCGTGTCGGTGCGTGACCTCCCCACCATCCTTGAAGGCATTGCCGAGGCCACCGTCTATACCAAAAACATAGCGTTTATCACCGAACATGTGCGCTCGCGCCTGTCTAGGCAGATTTGTGATGCCAATACCAATGGCTCTGGCTTTGTGCCGCTCCTCACCATGTCGCACGAATGGGAACAGGCTTTTAATGACAGCCTGCTGGGGGATGGAGAAGACCGTCAACTCGCCATGGCGCCCTCACAACTGCAAGACTTTATCAGCGCGGTGCGTGACGAGTTTGAAAAATTTCTGGCCATGGGGGAATCTCCCGTGCTGCTGACCTCCCCCGCTATTCGCCCTTATGTGCGCTCGGTGATTGAACGCTTCCGCCCTTCCACCATCGTCATGTCCCAAAACGAAATCCACCCCAAGGCGAAGATACGCACACTGGGGCAGGTTTAGAAATGTTAAATAGGCTTCTAAAGCTAGGAAATTTATTTCGGAGTCTATCAGGATGGATTATGGCAGGGGGTGTAATCACACCACAAATACTAATATTCGCATCGGGAATTTATGAAGAAATTGGATTAACAGCAACTATAGTTCTATTACTTGCAGGGTTTGTATTTAGCGTCTGGTTCATTATCGGCTGTTACAAGCTTTATGAAATGGCTTTTCCACCCAAACGTCCAATTTCATTCATAGATTTTATAAAAAAATCACAAAAATATGGATGGAGAGTGTCAGAAGATAACTTCGATATACTAGACTTAATCGATGCTTTAAAAGATTTTGCTGCAAATGGAGAGATTATTGTTTCAGGAAAAGAGGCAAGACCAAATGATTTTGATTCATTAACTATAAACAAACCCTGCACAGATATACCAAAAGAACTTTGGACAAAGCTTTCTATCAACTGGCCAGGATTATTTAAACGTATGGACACGAGGCCCTTAGAATTTCAAAATAACAACTTTCTCATCAGTGCCTATATTATTGGGGATGGCAGTTCAAACAGATACAAAGACCTTCATATAAAATCGGATAACCTTCCCAGATGGTTTAAGATAGCAAAAAAAGAGTTTTTAGGAAGGCGGCAGTCACAAGAACTCGAAAGAAAGAGAAGATTCCAGGGGTTGGAAGAGGGTATATCTAACGATGACTAGTACCCCTTCCCCTTGATATCCTCTGCCACTCTGGTACACTTTGCCGTAATATGTACAATAACAAAGTGATTCGGTTTTAAACCATGCGGCTCAAATCTTTTACGGCCAATACGATGAAAGACGCCATGAATATGATAAGGGAAACCCTTGGCGAAAACGCCATCATTGTCGCCACGCATGAAGAAAATGGCGGGAAATCTGTGCGCGTGACCGCCGCCATTGACGAAGACACCCTTGCCACCTTGCCACGCGGGCTTAAGGGGGATGATACGACGCCCTCCTCTGCGGACTGGCAGTATAGCGATGATGATGATGAGGCCACGGTGGTTGAAGACATAACAGAAGTTATGCTGCGTCATGCCGTGCCTGATGAGGTTCTCGACCAGGTTGTGTCCATGGTCAATATTATGGGCTTGACGGAATCGCGCAATGCACTGTTCGCCGCCATCCAGAATTTGTTTGAATTCAAACCACTTCCACAAAAAACTTACGGTAAACCTTTCATTCTGGTTGGCCCTCCTGGCGCAGGCAAAACATTGGCGGCGGCGAAAATTGCCGCCCGTGGTGCGCTCAATGGTCTTAAAATGGGCGTTGTTACCACAGATACGGTGCGCGCGGGCGGCGTTGAACAGCTGGCCGCCTTTACGCGACTCATGGGCATTGATTTGAAAAAAGCAAGCTCTCCCAAAGAATTAAAGGATGTTCTTCAATTCTTTTCTTCGATGGATCAAATCATTATTGATACGGCTGGTGTAAATCCGTTTGACCCAGAATCCATCAAAATCCTTGCCCGCCTTATCCACGCCGCAGAATCTGACCCCACGCTCGTCATTCCCGCAGGGATGGATGCAGATGAGGCTGGCGAAATTGGACGCGTGTTTGCCACCATCGGCGCACGTTCCATGATTCCCACACGGGTGGATGTCGCGCGCAGGCTTGGCTCACTATTATCCACAGCCCATCATGGTGGCCTGGGGTTTGCAGAGGTGTCAAACACGGCCAAGGTGGCTGATGGTCTTGCGCCAATGTCCGCCAAACGCCTTACACAAATGTTGATGCCACGCGCGGAAGACGCAATGGCACTCGCCAACGCACGAAAAG
>CAUJHK010000099.1 GCA_963204715.1 Pseudomonadota bacterium
CGAGGAGTCATATTTTTCGTAGATTGAAAAAATAAGTTTTAGCTGGTTTAAATCTGCGGCGATGGCCGATGCCATATCAGGGTATTGCAGTTTACAAGCAACATCAGTGCCATCATGCATCACCGCCTTATGGACTTGCCCCAAGCTTGCGGCGGCGGCGGCTGTTTTATCGAATGATTTGAATTGAGACTCCCAATTCTCACCCAGCTCTGATTTCATGCGACGTTTGACAAACGGCCATCCCATAGGGGGTGCGTTGGATTGCAGGGCTTGAAAATCCTTGGCGTATTCAGGCGGAAGGGCTTCGGGAATGGTGGCTAGAATTTGCCCGACTTTCATCAAAGGCCCTTTTAAGTTGCCCAGTGCCATTGTTAATGCTTGCGCATGCTCTGCTCTGTCTATTTTAAGGCCAAGATACTTGTCCCCCACAAGCCGTGCGGCAAGGCCTGCCATGGTTCCGCCCACGCGGCCATATCGCGCCAACTTGCCGCCCACAGAGGCTTGCGATAAATCTTTGCCTTTATCTTTTTCCATGGCATGAGAATTGTGTTTTTTAAGGGCAAAGTCCAGTCTTTTTATCACAATCACAACCTCTGTACTTTTGGAATGACAGGGGGTAAAAAGAAGGTGTCATGACCATTAAAAACGCTCTTATCAAGAATGCCATATTAGAGGCCGCGCTACCGTCTGTCCCCTTTGAAGGCTGGACAAAACAAGTGCTTGAGAACGCTGCGCAAGAATGCGGCTATACCAAATCTATGGTGCATGCTGTTTTTCCGAATGCGGAGCATGACGCTATTGTCCATTTTTCGGACTGGGCAGATGAAAAAATGATGGCCACGCTGTCAGATCTGCGCCCTGAAACACTGCGCGTGCGGGATCGTGTAAGAGAAGCCGTTCAGTCAAGGCTGGATGTACTGGCCTCCCATAAGGAGGCTGAAAGACTGGCGGTTGCTTTTTGGATGCGCCCTTTGCGAAAATGGAAAGGTGCCAAGCTGGTCTGGAAAACGGCTGATAAAATATGGCGTTGGGCAGGGGATACATCCTCAGATTACAACCATTATACAAAACGTGCGCTCTTAAGCGGTGTTATAACCTCTACAACATTGTACTGGTTGAATGACCAGTCCCCAAACCACCATGATACCAAAGGGTTTTTGGACAGGCGGATTGATAATGTCATGGTGATTGGCAAGGTTGCAGGCAAGTTCAAAACCGCATAGAATGATAAGATCAAGCGGGGTAAAATGCAAAATAGCTTTCAAGATGTCATCAAGTTCTTTTTTACAAAAAGCTTTTTCAGGCTTGTTCCACTTTTGGCCTTTGGTCTTATCCTTTTGTTATTTGTTTATGCATATCAGTTAGAACAAAGCCGCGTTGAGGTTGGCAAAATGGCGCCCTTTGCAAACGCTGTAGGAATGGCGCAGACGGCCGAAAACAAAAATAAAAACCGCATAGAAGTTCAAAACTTAAGCGGCCGTGACGTGGTGTTGATGATAGAGGCTATCATACCAGAGATATTGAGCTTTAATAAAAGCAGCATTGCGCAAGGAAAAGTTTCAGCGCAAAAATATTTTACATCAGCAGGGTACGCGCAATATTTGCAGTTTTTACAAGCTGCTGGTATTGAGGAAGCTCTTTTATCACAAGATTTACAATCAGGCATTTTGATTGAAGGCAGCCCTTTGGAAGTGAGCGCGGGGGTCTATAACGGCGCTTACAAATGGCTCTTTGAAGTGCCTGTCACCCTAAGCTTTATTCCTGCAAATGCCAGCACCTATCGGGGGCAGGAAACGTCTGCCTACAACCGCCGCGTGCGCCTTAGGGTTCAATTTACACGGGTGAGGGACACGCAAGACCCTGATGCGGTAAGGATTGAAATCTGGCAGGCCAGTGCCTCATCCCGCTGACAAACAAGTCCGTGGATAGAAGTTATTTCTGTCTTTACGGCCAAAGTTTTGGCTTTTATAAACAAAACTTCACAACCATATAAGTAAAAGAGAGTTTTTCCATGAGCGAAAGAAATGCTGCCAGCATACGTGATTCCGTTGCCAATGATGTGCCTGAAGCCAAAGATTCAGGTGGCGTGTCTGGTCAAAGACTAAAAGCTTTTATTGAACGCATTGAACGGTTGGAGGAAGAAAAGGCAGGCCTTGCAGAGGATATCAAGGACATTTACGCAGAATCAAAGGGCGTTGGGTTTGATACCAAAATCATGAGAAAAGTTATTCGGCTCCGCAAGATGGATTTGGAAAAGCGCCGTGAGGAAGAAGAACTTCTGGAACTCTATAAATCCGCTATCGGATTGGAATAATTATGTTTTTTATACGTTAATAAACCTCTAATCTATTTTGTATATCATAAGCCCCGAAAGGTTTAATTTTCGGGGTTTTTTTATATGGGGAAGAACAATCCATTAATGGATGTTATGAATGCGGTATCCAGCTCTTTGGATCTCGTCATTGATGCGCCGCGCTCAAAAATTTCCACTATGTCAGAGCTTGAGGCTCTGGCACTGAATGATAAAACTCTGGCAAGCCTTCGCAAGCAATATCTTGATGCCAAAGCCATGAGGATTCAGGCTCAAAAGCAGTTTGGTACGGATGATGGCATGGTAGAACTTGCGGTGTTAAACGAAGATTCTGCGTGGTGCGCCATGCAAACGCGCTATCTTGAATTACGGGATAACCGTGAAGCCATGCGCGTGGCGCAAGCGGCCTTAGAGCAAGCCGAATATATAGAAAAGCAAAAAGCCCAAAAAGAAGAAGATCGCAAAACGTTGGCCTATTATCAGTCATTGCAGATGATACAAAAAATCAAGGAGCGCGATAAAATTGATTACGCGATGTTGATATTTGCATTGTTAATGCTGCGCGATACATATGCGGGTTTCTTTCGCATGCAGACATGTCATAAATTCAATTATATGGCGACCTAGCCTTTTCGGTCTTTTATAAGATCGTCCACCACGGCAGGGTCTGCCAATGTTGATGTATCCCCCAGAGTGTCAAATTCTTCTGCCGCAATTTTACGCAAGATGCGGCGCATAATTTTCCCAGACCTTGTTTTTGGCAAAGCGGGGGAGAATTGAATAACATCAGGCGTGGCAATTGGGCCAATAATCTTTCGCACCACGGCGATGATACCCTTTTTGACATCTTCGGAAGGAGTAATGCCTTCCATCAGCGTAACATAGGCGTAAATCCCTTGCCCCTTGATGTCATGGGGAAATCCAACAACGGCGCTTTCTGCCACGGCCTCGTGCTCGTCAATCGCGCTTTCAATTTCCGCCGTGCCAAGACGGTGACCAGATACGTTGATGACATCATCCATGCGTCCTGTAATCCAGTAAAACCCATCTTCATCGCGCCTTGCACCATCGCCTGTGAAGTACATTCCCTTGAAGGTTGAAAAATAGGTTTGCTCAAAACGTGCGTGGTCGGCATAAACAGTGCGCATTTGCCCTGGCCATGAATCTGCTATGCATAAAGCACCTTCGCAGGCACCATGCAATTCAACGCCGCTCGAGTCTACAATAACAGGCTTTACGCCAAGGAATGGCAGCGCGGCAGATCCTGGCTTGGTGGCTGTGGCGTAGGGGAGGGGGGTGATCATGTGCCCTCCCGTTTCAGTCTGCCACCATGTGTCCATGACAGGGCAATTCTTATTGCCGACAACAGCATGATACCAATGCCATGCTTCGGCGTTGATAGGCTCACCAACAGTGCCAAGAATGCGCAAAGATGCGCGTGAATATTTTGTTACAAAGTCATCTCCCGCTTTTAGGAGCGACCTTATGGCTGTAGGCGCTGTGTAAAACGAGTTTACTTTGTGCTTATCTACCACCGCCCAAAAACGTCCCCAGTCAGGGTAATTTGGTACGCCTTCGAATATAAGTGACGTTGCGCCATTGGCAAGCGGCCCATAAACAATATAGGAGTGCCCTGTCACCCATCCCACATCGGCGGTACACCAATAAACATCGCCTTGTTTATAATCAAAGACGCATTCATGCGTATAGCTGGCATAGACAAGATATCCGCCCGTGGTGTGAAGTACGCCCTTTGGCTTTCCCGTAGAACCTGATGTGTATAGTATAAACAAGGGATCTTCGGCGTTCATAGGTTCAGGCGCGCAGTCAGTGGACTGGGTGGATATCAAATCATGCCACCAGATATCGTGTTGGCTGTTCCAATCAACATCAGCGCCTGTGCGTTTAAATACAACAACCGTATGCACCGCGGGGCAATTTTTTAAAGCTTCATCAACATTCGCCTTTAGCGGTATTTTTTTGCCTCCGCGCAAACCCTCATCCGCCGTGATAATAATATCAGACTGGCAATCAATAATACGGTCTTGCAAGGATTGTGGCGAAAAGCCACCAAAGACAACGGAGTGAACAGCGCCAATGCGTGCGCAAGCCAGCATGGCATATACGGCCTGCGCCACCATAGGCATATAAATGGTGACGCGATCACCCTTTTTTACGCCGCGTGATTTTAACCCGTTGGCGAGCCTGCACACCTCATCCTTGAGCATCCCGTATGTGATTTTTGCATCAATGCCAGGGTCATCAGATTCCCAGATAAGTGCAACATCATCTTTCTTGTGGGGCAGGTGGCGGTCAATGCAGTTATAGGAGGCGTTGAGCACCCCGTCCTCAAACCATTTAATGGACACGGGCGAATGAAAAGATGTATTTTTGATGAGGGTCGGGAAACTTGTCCAGCTCAGCCTTTTCGCGACATTTGCCCAAAAACTGTTCGGGTCGCTCATGGACTGTTTATATAGCGCGTCATAGCCTTCAGGAGTGATGTGCGCGTTTTTATAATTGGGGAAGAGGTGCTTTGGGGTAGACATCAAAAAACCTTTCAATATTGCCGATAACACAAGGCGTCATTCTAGCATATTGAAAGGTTTTGAATATTTATATTAAAAAATTGGTCTTG
>CAUJHK010000100.1 GCA_963204715.1 Pseudomonadota bacterium
CCAAAAATTTTTTGCAACCCTTGCGCGATGCCATCATGGAAATATCGGCATCATCCGATTGCGCGTGAATGAGCGATGTCAACAATATTGTATAAGGCCCCATGGTATGAACCGCATAGCACTCGGCCTCCGCATCATCCAGAGTTTTAATATTTACGCCTGACAGATATTCCAGCTCAAACTGGTTGGGGGTAATGATGTTTGCGCGAATCATGGCGCGGGATTTAAAAAACTCGGGAATGCCGCTCCGCGCGAACATACCCCTGTCCACATCACCCATCACGGGATCACATAGCCACAGCGCCTGCGCGGGCAGGCGGGTTTTTATCATGTCCAAAATAGCATCTCCCAAAGCGGGTGCGCCAAGGTAGCCCGTTAAAACCGCATCAATGTTTTGGAAAACGCCACGGCGCTCCAACCCATCAAAAAGATCAACAATATGTGCGGCCTCAAAAACCTGCCCCGTCCAATCGCCGTATCCTGTATGATTGGAAAACTGCACAGTATTTATGGGAATAACTTCAAACCCCAGTCGTTGCAAGGGAAACACGGCTGCCGCATTTCCGACATGCCCAAAAGCAACGTGGCTTTGAATAGAGAGAATGAATCGCATTTGACAACCGAATTTTATTTTTTAAATATTTGGCATTGGAAATATGCCGCCCGCCCTTTATGATATTGAAATCAAATATATAGGATTCCCCCATGGCTGATACAGCAAAAATACAAGATCCAAAATCAAACCGTCCTTTATCCCCGCATTTACAGGTTTATAAGCTTCCGATGACGGCCTTGATGTCCATTTCTCACCGCATATCGGGGGTTATTCTGTCGGCAGGGCTTTTGCTGGTAGCAGGGTTTGTGATTGCGGCGGCGCAAGGGCCTGATGTTTATAACCTCGTCATGCAATATGCGGGGCATCCTTATGTGACGGCTTTCTTTTTTGCGTGGTCTTTTGTTTTGTATTTTCACCTTTGCAGCGGTGTGCGTCATTTGATTTGGGATGCGGGGTGTCTGTTGGATAAAGAGCGTGCGATTACGGCGGGCTGGGTGGTTTTATTTGCGGCGGCGGGATTAACGGCGGCCACATGGTATGTGGTTGCACATAATATAGGGATATAAAAATATGTCAGCTGAAAAACGAAACAACAAATTTATGTCACCCCTTGCCAAGGCGCGTGGGCTAGGTAGTACACAAGATGGCGCGCGCCACTGGCTTAATGAGCGCATTGCCGCATCACTTTTACTGCCTTTGGTTGTGTGGGTTGTGTATTCAATCTTGATGCTGAGGGGAGCAAGCTATGAGCAGTTCACTGCCTGGATGCAAAACCCTCTACATGCAATGGCTTTGATTGTATTCTTTATCACATCATCATATCACGCCGTTATGGGCCTGCAGGTTGTCATGGAAGATTATATTTCTTGCCACTGTCTGCGTCTTGTTAAAATTGTTCTAACAAAAATTGTTTTTGGAACGGTCACACTGGCCGCAGTTTTGTCTATTTTAAAGGTAGCATTGTAATATGACCCAAAGTTATAAGATTATTGACCATGAATATGATGTCGTTGTTGTTGGCGCGGGCGGGGCGGGGCTTCGTGCCGGCTTTGGCTGCGCAGAAAAAGGTCTTAAAACCGCGTTGATTTCAAAAGTGTTCCCCACGCGTTCCCACACCGTGGCAGCGCAGGGCGGCATATCAGCGGCGCTTGGTAACATGGGCGAAGATGACTGGCGCTTTCACTTTTATGATACCATCAAGGGCTCTGACTGGCTGGGGGATCAGGACGCTATTGAATATATGTGCCGCGAAGCCATTCCCGCCATTATTGAGCTGGAGCATTACGGCGTGCCGTTTTCACGCACGGCGGATGGAAAAATTTATCAACGCCCCTTTGGTGGGATGACCACCCATTACGGTAAGGGTACGGCGCAACGCACCTGCGCCGCCGCAGACCGTACGGGGCATGCGATTTTGCACACGCTTTATCAACAAGCTTTAAAACATAAGGCCGAGTTCTTTATTGAATATTTCGCGCTTGATTTGATTATGGGTGATGAGGGTGAATGCCTTGGCGTCATGGCGTGGAATTTGGATGATGGCACGCTCCATCGTTTCCGCGCACATCAAACCATTCTGGCAACAGGCGGATATGGCCGCGCGTATTTTTCTTGCACATCCGCACATACTTGCACGGGTGATGGTGGTGGGATGGTGCTTCGCGCTGGATTGCCATTACAAGATATGGAGTTTGTACAATTCCACCCAACAGGTATTTATGGCGCGGGCTGTTTGATTACCGAAGGATCACGCGGTGAAGGCGGATATTTAACAAACTCCGAAGGGGAGCGTTTCATGGAACGCTATGCTCCATCGGCAAAAGATTTGGCATCACGCGATGTGGTGTCGCGTTCAATGACCTTAGAAATTCGTGAAGGGCGCGGCGTTGGCAAAAACAAAGACCACATTCACCTGAATTTGATGCATTTACCGCCTGATGTCATTCACTCCCGCCTTCCTGGCATTGCTGAAAGCGCGCGCATTTTTGCAGGCGTGGATGTTACCAAAGAACCTATCCCCGTCATTCCAACCGTGCATTACAACATGGGCGGTATCCCGACAAACGTGAACACAGAAGTCCTTGCCCCCACAACCAAAGACCCAAACCGCGTGGTGCCGGGCTTGATGGCGATTGGTGAAGCCGCGTGCGTATCCGTTCATGGTGCTAACAGGCTGGGGTCTAACTCATTGCTTGACCTTGTGGTGTTTGGTCGTGCGGCGGCCATTCGCGCCTCACAAACTGTCTTCCCTGGCGCACCGCATAAAACGATTAAAGGTGACAACGGCGATAAGGCCATTGCAAGGTTGGATGCCATTCGTAATTCTACGGGCGCAACAAAACCATCCGTCATTCGCGCCGAAATGCAACGCACCATGCAAAACCATGCGGCGGTGTTCCGCACAGGTGAAACGCTGCAAGAAGGATGTGATTTAATCTCCAAAACCTTTGATAAAAAATCCGACATGGGAATTTCAGACAGATCGATGATTTTTAACACTGATTTGGTGGAAGCGTTGGAGCTTGATAATCTTTTGGGTCAGGCGGTCGCAACATTATATTCAGGCGTGAACAGAAAAGAATCTCGCGGTGCGCATGCCCGTGAGGACTTCACGGAACGTGATGATGAAAACTGGATGAAGCATTCCATTATCCGCGTGGATGAAAAGGGCAAGACGCAGATTGATTATCGTCCCGTTATTCTTCACACATTGACGAATGATGTGGAAGCTATTCCACCCAAGAAGAGGGTGTATTAATCCATGACCGAGATGCTGTTTTTCAGAGGACATGATGAGAGTGCGGAAGGCGCGGTTGCAAAAGCGCTTATAAGCTGTGTTCCTGTCCTCATGGAAAACCCGTCTTTGGTTGTGCAGCTTGAAACCATAACGCCCATGGGGCAGGAGTGGGATGCGGACATTCGTGTTATGGCGCTGGATGTAAGTTCGGGGGCGTCTGGCAGCAGGCAGCATCACCAAAAAGGCGATCCGTCAGTGGATTATACGATAGACGATGCAGAAACCGCAAAACGTACAGACCTTGACGGCTGGAAGACACTGCGGCATGACCACCCCGAAGCGGCGTTTCGGTTTGCAAATTCTGCCACGGGGGGGCAAGTGCCTGATGTGCCGTTACAGGATATTCAAATTCCAGACTATGAAATGGCGCGCGCTTCAGAGCCTGAGCTAAAACGAATTTTACAAGAATTGCATGAAAAACGTTTAAAAATAATTGAAGAACACAAACCGGAGCTTGAATAATGGCCGAATTTACACTTCCAAAAAATTCAAAAGTCAAAGAGGGAAAAAAAGTTGATGCGGCGGGCGCTGATGCCAAGCGCACAAAAACTTTTAAAATTTACCGCTATGACCCAGATTCAGGGGAAAACCCAAGACAGGACGAAATCACCATTGATTTGGACAATTGCGGGCCGATGGTTTTGGATGCCTTACTGCACATTAAAAACGATGTCGACTCCACGCTGGCGTTTCGTCGTTCCTGCCGTGAGGGAATTTGCGGATCATGCGCCATGAATATTGGTGGGCGCAACCGTCTTGCGTGCTTGGAGCCAATTGGCAACCACACAGGTGATATAAAAATTTCACCGCTTCCCCATATGCCTGTTGTCAAAGATCTGGTGCCTGATTTATCACACGTTTATGCGCAATATAATGCCATTGAGCCTTGGCTAAAGGCCGACACGCCAAGCCCAAGCCGCGAGAGATTGCAATCCGCCGAAGATGCGAATTTGTTGAACGGTGATGATGGGCGTGGGCCTTCTGCTTGTATTCTTTGTTTTTGCTGTTCAACCTCCTGCCCCAGCTATTGGTGGAACGCGGACAAATTTATGGGCCCAGCGATTTTGTTGAACGCATGGCGATGGATTGCAGATTCACGTGATGAAGCTACGGGGGAGCGTTTGGATCAACTGGAAGATCCATTCAAGCTATATCGTTGTCACACTATTATGAACTGCACGGAAAGCTGTCCCAAAGGATTAAACCCCGCCAAAGCCATCGCCAACATTAAAAAACTTATGGCCGAGCGCAAGGCCTGACATTTTATGAAGGTACGTTTGGTTTGGGCTGGTTTGTCGTTCCGTACAACGAGGCGGCGGTGTTTTGTATCTCATGCCCGGCGCCCATCTGGGAAATGGCGTATCCCGCAAAAGCCACTGTTATAGCCACACCAGCCACAAAAAGCGGATGCCCTGTGTTGACCCGACCCAGATAAGGCGTAATCGTCTTTGCCAAGTTTAAAAGCCCGGGCTTGATGTCTGGTTTTTGCTCATAGTCAGCAGTGCGCACTGTTTTTCCAAAACTGTCAGACAATAGAGCCTGTGCCTGAGTTTTGGCGGCATCATAAACCTCAACACCATGCCTTAGTAAGGGGCTGTCAACGGCGGCAGGCGAAAGTGATAGAAACTTTTCATCATGCATGAGTCGCCAAACGAAAAAGCCTAGTCGCAGATAGGAATCATCAATTGTTTTAGTTATGGAATGTGCGGATGTGGCGATAGAGCCAAAAACTTCACAAAGAAGCCCTGTCATTTTAATCTCCCTGTTTATAGTATTCTTAATTTATTATTTATGAATATAGCGCAGAATTGGTGAAAAGTCGAGAAAACTCGCAGGGGATAGGTGTTATGAAGTCTTGGAAGCGGCTTAAAAACACCGTAGCATTAGAATCGTACATTTTTAAAAGGGGAAAATTATGCTTGCTGGCATCGAAATTAATTTTGGAGCATTTTTGCTTTCTGGAATTGGCGCGTTCTTATTGGGGCTTGCCTGGTATCATCCTAAAATTCTGGGAGAACGGTGGACGGAGTTGCGTGCTGCCCAAGGAGGGCAAAAGACAACAATGTCGCCTCTGCCTTTTATTGCTTCGTTCTTTTTATGGACCCTGTCCGCTTGCTTCTATGCGTTTTTGGCGCATTTTTTACAAATAGATTCACCTGCGGGGTATTTTTGTTTGTCTTGTTTGTTGTGGGTTGCCTTTTCCATGCCCCCAACATTGATGAGTGCGCTTTACACAGGCTACCCGTTTGAAGCTATGGCGATAGATGCCTCCTATCAATTGGGCGGGTATTATATATTTGCAGCTGTCCATATAGCTTTTCTGGAAGCAGGGATACTTTAAGGTTTTACTGCGCCCCATTTGCGCATTTTGATTAAGGCGTTTGGATGAAAAACGCCTTTTTCATTTTCGTACTGCTCGTAATATTGTTGGTGATAGTCTTCGGCAGGCCAGAAAACAGCATGTGGCTCAAGGCTGGTTGCGATGGGTTTTGTCCATCTGTCAGAATCGTTGACCTCATCAATTGCTTTTTGCGCCGCTTGCCGTTGCGCATCATCATGGTAAAAAATGACAGACCTGTATTGGGTACCGACATCAACCCCCTGACGATCTATCTGCGTTGGGTCATGTGCAATAGTAAGAAAATGAAGCAGCAAATCCCGATATGAAATTTTTTGAGGGTTGAAATAAATTTGCGTTACTTCCGCATGGCCTGTCTGGCCGCCGCAAACATCGCGGTAGTCTGGGTTTGGCAGCATTCCGCCTTCATAGCCGCTACGGGTGTACAAAACCCCCTCAAGGCGGCGAAATTCTGACTCCACACACCAAAAGCACCCGCCGCCAAAAGTGGCGATGGGGGCCTCTTTGGGCAAATCTTTTTGAATAGTTGAGGATACAAGCATGTCTTTTTTCTCCAGATAGCATTAACATAGGGGACATAAGGAGCGTTTCAAGCATGTTACCAGAAAATCCCATTCCAGCGTTAAAAACTGAAGGCGCAAAAAAATCAGTGTTCGCATGGTGTCTTTATGACTGGGCCAACAGCGCTTTTAGCACGGTGATTATAACCTTTGTGTTCAGCGTGTTTTTTACACGGGGGATGTTGGGGGATGAAACCCAAGGCTCTGCTTTGTGGAGTTATGCCATTGCCATATCAGGTGTTTTTGTGGCCGTGCTGGGCCCTGTTTTGGGGGCGGTGGCCGATCATTCAGGTGCGCGAAAAACATGGATATTCTGGCTTTCAATGTTGTGTGTGATAGCCACGGCAGCCTTGTGGTTTGCGCAGCCCGTAGCGGACGCAACCAACATTTTTTTTGTTTTGTCTTGTGTTGTTATTGCCAATGTGGGGTATGAGCTTTCTATTGTTTTTTACAACGCCATGCTGCCGCACATTGCCCCTAAAAAATTACTGGGGCGTATTTCAGGCTGGGGCTGGGGCGTTGGATATCTGGGCGGTATTGCGGCACTGGCCATTGCATTGTTTGGCCTTGTGGGCGTAGGGGAGATGGAGCCATGGTTTGGAATCACAGGCATGGACAGCGCGAATGTCCGCGCAACTGGGCCTATGACGGCGCTGTGGTTTTTGGTGTTTATGATACCGCTTCTGGTTTATACGCATGATGTGGAGCGAACACCCATGACCATGGGGCTGGCTGTTAAGTCTGGCTTAAAGCAACTCAAACAAAGCCTTCTTGAAATATCCCATCATAAAAATCTGGCGCAGTTTTTGATATCAAGCGCTATTTACCGTGACGGGTTGAACACGCTGTTCACAGTGGGCGGTATCTATGCCGCTGGCGTGTATGGAATGGATTTTGTCGAGATTTTGATTTTTGCCATTGGCTTGAATGTTTTCGCAGGTCTTGGGTCTTTTGCATTCGCTTATGTGGATGACAAAATAGGATCAAAACCCACCATTCTTATCTCCCTCATTGGTTTGATTGTGATAGGTACGGTTGTCCTTTTCACCAAGGATAAAAACACATTTATGCTTTTGGCCATGGGGCTTGGGGTTTTTATGGGGCCTGTGCAGGCGGCCTCCCGCACGCTTGCGGGGCGTCTGGCGCCCAAAGGAATGGTGGCGCAAACCTACGGGCTTTATGCGTTTACGGGCAAGTCCGTAGCGTTTGTAGGACCATTGGCTTATGGCGCGGCGACGCATTTTTATGATACGCAGCAGGCAGGCATGTTCACCATTGTGCTGTTCTGGATTATTGGTCTTGGTCTTTTGTCCATGGTGAGGGAAAACCGTGATGAGTGATTTAAACATCATTCAAAAATCATCGCCGAACTTTGATGAAAGAAAAGGCGCGAAGCCCGAGCTTATTGTTCTGCATTACACAGGCATGGAAACCGCGTTACAGGCCATAAAAAGGCTAAGAGATAAAAACAGCAAGGTCAGCGCGCATTATACGGTGGATGAGGACGGCGCTGTTTACCAGCATGTTGATGAAAACTTTCGTGCATGGCTTGCGGGGGCTACTTTTTGGCAGGGAGTAGAAGACATCAACAGCCATTCCATTGGTTTAGAGATCGTTAATCCTGGCCATGAATGGGGATACCGTCCTTTTACGGGGCATCAGATGAAATCAGTGGATGCGCTGTGTCGGGATATTATGAAACGCCATAATATTTTACCTGAAAATGCACTGGCGCATTCAGACGTCGCGCCTGCGCGCAAACAAGACCCAGGCGAGTTGTTCCCATGGGAAGAGATGGCACGCCATGGCATAGGTATCTGGCCACAGACATCGGACGAAGACATGGTGAAGGCGGGCGTTATCAACATAGAGCGCGCGTTGCATGACTTTGGCTATGATCCGCGCGTACCACTGCGGGAAGCTTTAACCGCCTTTCAACGCCATTTTGTCCCCGAAGCCTTTGTGAATGGCCATGCAGGGGAAGAGGATTCCTTAACGCGCATGCGGCTATATGCCCTTTTGGCGGGACATTTGCTTGAACCCAAGGCCTGATGATGGTATCACACCCATGGCCGGAAGGTCGGATGGCTGCTGGCGTTAAACCCAGAGGAAAGTCCGGGCTTCATGGAAACAGGATGCCGGGTAACGCCCGGGCGGGGTAACCCGACGGAATAGTGCAACAGAAAACAAACCGCCGATGGACTTTCGGGTCACAGGTAAGGGCGAAACGGTGCGGTAAGAGCGCACCGCGCTGCTGGTAACAGTATGCGGCGAGGCAAACCCCATTCGAAGCAAGACCAAATAGGAACCGCATATGATCATGTTTCCAGATGCGCGGTTCGGGTAGGTTGCTAAAGGTTCATGGCAACATGAACAAGAGAGGAATAGTCGTCGAAGCTTCGCAAGAAGCGGAACAGAACCCGGCTTATAGATCTTCCGGCCAATTTTTTAATTATTTTCTGGAGGCTTTGGACCAGTCGGGGCGGGGGGTAAAATATCCCCGATGCTGCGGAATGTATCACCCAGCATCTCATCTTCGTTTGCGGCAGCGTTCATTTGCGTTTTTAGAGTGCTGATGTCATTTTCTAAAGCGCTTTCAAATACATTTGCATCAACGGGCCGTACCCATTTCATTTGTGCGTAAATATCTGCATATTCTTCAGGAGATTTTTGATCGGTGCATTGTGGCTCCAAATAATAATAGGGGTGGCCGTTTTTTGCCAATTTGGGATTGGCCAAATAATGCGCCCATGGAAATGGGCCCTCTAAAGAGTCTTCGTTCGGCAGAACAGGAACACGTTTTGCTAAAAAATACTTTACTGTCTCAAGAAGGTTTGCCTTCCCCTCAGGTGTTCTGTCAGCATCATCTCTCGTTAAAAATGCAACCAAGGCAGTTTCAAGAAGGTTTACCTGACAGTTCTGGCCAGGATGTCTTTCGGACGAAACGGCATAAGTTTTATATGGATCAGCATTAAAATTAGTTACAAGGTAATCTATGATGTCCACGCGGGCACACATCGTGGCCGCAAGCAAGGCGGTTTGCACATCAGCATATTGGACTTGGGCATATATAACGTCTTCTAAGTAAAAACCTTTTGTATGCGATTTAATTTGTTCGATTATTTTTTCTAATTTTTCATCAGCCATAAAAATCTCCATAAAAAAACCGCCCTTGAGTGGGCGGCTCTTTA
>CAUJHK010000101.1 GCA_963204715.1 Pseudomonadota bacterium
AATTCGCCATTGAGTCTTCTTCCAAAAGAGCCTAGAAATAAACCGTTCGAAACTGTTGGAAACCCTAGGGTTGTAGCCATTTCAGGCACCAACATTTCGAAGGTTTTTTGAAGACGCGTCATGCGCGTCAGAAAAATTTTCTTCTTAATATACAAGCAAGGGGGATACCCAATGAACAAAGCAGAACTCATCGATTACGTAGCAAAAGAAACAGACCTGACCAAGGCAGACGCGCAAAAAGCCGTTGAAGCCGTTTTCGCAGGGATTACAGCTACATTGCAACAAGGAAACGAAGTTCGCTTCGTAGGTTTTGGTACATTTAGCGTATCAAACCGTGCAGCCACAACAGGCCGCAATCCACGCACAGGCGAAGCCATCAAAATTCCAGCTTCAAAACAAGCCAAATTCAAGGCTGGCAAAGAGCTGAAAGACGCTGTAAACGCCTAATTTTTGATAAGTTTTTGATTATTTTGAAACCCCGCGACCATTTTTGCGGGGTTTCATGTTTTTTGGGGCTTGAATTTTTCCGCCCAAGTGATTATTGATAGCCTTCCTTTTTCAAAAGGGCGTTTAGCTCAGTGGTAGAGCGCTTCGTTTACACCGAAGATGTCGGGAGTTCGACCCTCTCAACGCCCACCATTTTCCCCTCATTTTTAGCGTGAAGTCTGATAGTATGAGCCGCATGAGATATTGCATTGTGCTTGCTGTGGTTTTGTTGTGTGTTTGTGCCAATGTAGCGTGGGCGCAAACGCCAGAGCAGGGACAAAATACCGCGGCGGGCGCGCCACAACCGCGCTTTTCCTCGCCTTCCGGGTCTTTTGGCGCGAGCGGGCAGACCATGGGCAAGAAGGAAAAGCAACATCAGCCCAATGTGGACATCTGGCTTCCACCCACATTCAGAACCAGCGAGGAAAAATGGCCCTTGATTGTGTTCTCCCATGATTTTGGTGGATGTGGAAACCAGTCAAAATTTCTAACCAGCTATCTGGCCGACCATGGATACATTGTTATCGCGCCAGACCATGAGGATTCTGATTGTCGGAAATCTGCCGCTGCTTACAAAGGTGGTTTGCAGGATTTGCGCGCTGGCAAAAAGGGGCGCCCCGAAAGGCCACTGCGCAACCCCGACCATTGGACACCAGAAACGGAAAGCGACCGCAAGGATGATGTCTTGTTTGCTGTGTCGTCCATGCTGGATGACCGCATGTATAAAAACTATGTGGATATGGACCGTGTGGGGCTTATTGGCTATGGGCTTGGCGGCTACACCGCGCTGGGGCTTGCTGGGGGCTGGAAGGAGTGGCAGGACAAACGGTTTAAGGCCGTGCTGGCACTTTCCCCCTATGCAGAGCCTTATATTGTCAATCGTGGCCTTGGGCGTGTGTCTGTGCCCGTGATGTATATGGGCGGGACGCGTGATGTGCCCGCCGCGCCCACATTTGGCAATGCAAAGGGTGCGGCCTACAAGCACAGCTACACGAAGAAATATTTTATAGAACTGGACGGGGCTGACCATTTTGCCTGGAGCGAGCGGGAAAAGGACTATCAACCCGTCATTAACACACTGGCACTGGAGTTTTTTGATAAATACCTGAAAGGCACTGAAGGCATTATTGAGCGCCGCGAGGGCAAGGACAGGATTAAAACCTTCTGGAAGGATGAAGGCGCGGGGCGGAAATAAAAAAAGGGGTAATAAAACCCCTTTTTTATGCTTTTGATGCGGACTGGCGCGCGGATTCCAGATCACGGATGATATCAATGATGTGTGTGTCGCGGGCGTTGAATTCGCTTTCGGATAGATCAAGGCTCATAAGGTTTCTCCTTTGGTTTTAAGTTTTGACAGGATGTCAGAGTGGCGGGCAATCAAGGCGGGAATAATGCCAGAATTGGGCAATTTCAAGTTATTGCTCAGGCAAGAATGACACCTGCCCGTTAAAAAGAGATTAAGAGGAGAGCATTATTTTTTAGCCAAGGCCGGCCACAAGACCTTCAGGACGCGGCATTGGGCGTGTTGTTAAATTTGCCGCAACCAATCCTTCGGCCTGCATATCAAAAATTCGCCGGATACTTTCTTTTGCATGAACTTCCATACCAGGTGCGGCGGCAATATCATCGGCTTTTCCTTTGCGGTCAACAACAATTCCGCCATCAGAAATGCTTTTTATCATTCCTGTGAGTGCCCCTGCGTATTCTTCTTTGTTTAGCGTTCCATCGGCCAAACCTGCCTCCAGTTCTTTATGAACTTGGATGGCGGTCAGAGCCGCATTTGCAGATGTTACGAATTTTGTTTGGCCATCGTCTGTGTGAATAAGGGCTTTAAAGTCTGCAACAACTTTTGGATCAACGCCCGCTTTTTCTGCTTCTTGCTCTAAACGTTTTAGATAAGCTGTGTCATCTCCCGCTTTGCCATTCATCAAATCACCAATATCCGCGATGGTTGATAAATCAACTACAGGATCTAAAGATTTTGTTGTAGAGGCCAAAACAACCTTTTCTGGTGCAGGAGGCGTTGTTGTGTCTATGACTGGCGCAGAATCGGCATTAAAGCTTGATAATAGTGGCGCGCTGGCACTTGGTGAAACCGATAAATCGTTTTTTGGTATCGTTGGATCAACATCAACAGCCGCAGTAAAGTTTTCTACCAGTTTGATTTCTGGCATAGACATCACAATATTTGATGCCACTCTTTGAGCAATTTCATGATTTGTGCCAACGTCCGCCAAAACCTCATCTGCTTGTTCTGGATTAACAGTGCTAGCAAACGCCAAATGTTCACCTTGCGCATCGGCAATAGGGCCATCCATGGCGCGTGGAAAATCACGAGCCATTCTGTCCGCATCTATTTTCAACAAATCCAATATTTCTAGTTGGCGAGTCTGATCGGCCAAGGAAACATTTTCCATGATCCCTTGTTTTACCAAATCATAAGATTCTGGAGAGGTCATGAAACCGTAAAAATCTTGTCCGGCCATCGTGCCCGCATAAATGATGGCGGGCTCATCCGTGCCATAGGCTTTCATATCGGCAATAGTCTGGTCATCAAATTCTAACGTGCCCTCATCAACAATACCTTTTACAACTTGCTGGTAACGGTTGAAGTAGGAAAGTGCAACGCTATTGCTTGCAACATTAGGAGTAACATCTGCTGGGTCTTCAGCTGCTGCTAAAGATGTTTTAATAATAAGTGAGTTTGGTTGCACGGATAAATCATTTTTATTTGAAACAATAGATGTTACAACATCTTGTTGCTCGCCTGAGATAGCTTCCATTAAATCGCTTGATTTTTCGAAGAATAATTTACTCGCATCTCTATCGGATGTAAGCATTGAAAGGCTTGTCATTCCTGACTTGCTAATGATGTTGCTTAAATCTTCCAAAGTAATTCCAGCATCTAAACCTAGGCTTGTAAAATCTTCGTGCGTTGATAGTTGTGACAACAAACGTACGGCATAATTTTGACTTTCCCAATTGGCCGCATTGGCGGCATCGGTCAATGAGCCGTATGCTCCTTTGAAAAGTTCGATCGATTTTGCCGAGTTTGTTTTTGCCATGTTCCTACCTTATGAGAATTGTACTAAATTCTTATTAACGAATGCAAATTTGGGGGTATGTTGCGCTGTGTCTAGGCGGGGCGGGCGATATTTGCTATTTGTTAACCAGTTTACAGGGCAAAAAGGAGAGTTTTTATGATTATAGGCGTACCAAAGGAAATTAAGGCGCAGGAACACCGTGTGGGGCTGGTGCCATCCAGCGTGCGGGAGTTTGTTGCCCACGGGCATAAGGTTTTGGTGGAAACGGGTGCAGGCGCGGGCATAAACTTTACCGATTCGGATTATCAGGCCTGCGGGGCGGAGATTGCCAAATCTGCCGCCGAGATTTTTAAATCCGCCGATATGATTATAAAGGTAAAAGAGCCACAAGCAGGTGAATGTAAAATGCTCCGCGCTGGGCAAGTTCTGTTCACTTATCTTCATTTGGCAGCTGACCCTGAGCAGGCGCAAGGGCTGGTGGATTCTAAGTGCATCGCCATTGCCTATGAAACGGTCACAGGTGCGGGCGGGCGCGGCCTGCCTTTGCTTGCGCCGATGAGCGAGATTGCAGGAAGATTGTCCATTCAGGTGGGGGGTGCGTATTTGCTCAAACATCTTGGCGGGCGCGGGCGTTTGATTGGCGGATCACCTGGCGTTGAACCTGCCAAGGTTGTTGTCCTTGGTGGCGGCGTATCAGGATATCACGCCGCAGAAATGGCCGTGGGTATGCAGGCGAATGTTGTGGTACTGGAGCAAAACCATGACCGCATTCGTGACCTTGACCGCCACTTTGGCAACCGCGCGCGGGTTATACAATCTTCCCGCGATTCGATTGAGCGTTATGTCCTTGATGCTGACCTTGTGGTGGGGGCGGTGCTTATTCCGGGGGCTAGCGCGCCAAAGCTGGTGACCAAGCAAATGGTGAAAGCCATGCGCCCAGGGTCTGTTTTGGTGGATATTGCGATTGATCAGGGCGGGTGTTTTGAAACCAGCCACGCGACCACGCACAATGACCCCGTTTATAACGTGGATGATGTCATCCATTATTGTGTGGCGAATATGCCGGGCGCTGTGCCCATGACATCGGCGCAGGCTTTGAACAACGCGGTGCTACCCTATGCTCTGGCACTGGCAGACAAAGGCTGGCAAAAAGCCCTTCGGGAGGATGAAAATTTGCGCAATGGCCTGAATGTCTGTGCAGGAAAAATTACCCATAAAGGGGTGGCCGATTCCTTGAAACTGACGCTTACAGAGGCTTTGAGCGCGATTGCAGCCTAAGGCTTTGAAAAAAAGTGATTAAAACTATTTGACAAGGCAGGGCAGGGCAGTCTATTTAAACCCCTGTTGCGCGGGTGTAGCTCAGTTGGTTAGAGCGCCTCCCTGTCACGGAGGAGGTCGCGGGTTCGAGTCCCGTCACTCGCGCCAACTTACTTTTTAAGCCCGCTTATCCAAAAAATCTTTAAATCTTTTGTTAACGCATTTTTAATATTTACATAATATTATCTTCGCCATGACAAGAGTAGCTCAAAATAAAATTGCGATAGCAAAAGAAAAAGAAGACAGGGCTGCGCTGGTTCTGAACAGAAAAGAAATAGCCACCGAAGCAAAAGAAGCCTCAAAGGAGTTGGAAACCCAATTCTATCTTCAGGCAGGCCTTGTGGGTGGGATATGGTCTGTGGCTGCTGCGTTTTCAGCTTTTTCAGGCGCACAGCTTGTAACCGTTCTTATGGCTGGTGGTTCTGCGGTTACTGTTGGTGCCCTTCATGCTTATAACGCAAGAAAGCAAGCGTTTCTAAATTACACAAGTAGAATAGCGATAAAAGAGTCATTCGAAATTCAAAGAGGAAAATCTATTGATGGTTTAGAGCTTATAGATTTAGAAGATTATTTGGAAAAAACTGCAAAGACCTACAAATCAAAATTGTCAACCATGTTTAATCCACGGGGTGTTGCGATGGGCGTTGCTTTTGGTGGTGTTTTTGCTTTGGTCGTTACGCAAAGTTTCCAGTCAGCAGCAGCTAGAAAAGAGGACTTGGAGCCAGAAGAACATCCAAATACAACAATCTTAAATTATGGAGATAAAGGCCGTTCTTCCAATGTAAAAGAATTAGCACCATCGTTAGCACCATGAGATCCCATCTCCATACGGTATACAAATGGAGATGCGGCCAAGGCCAAAACACCTACTAAGCCAGCGATTGCAACAGGGTATGTCGGACACTGATCTGGGCGACACCCTTTAAGCACGGGTTTCCCTGAAAACGGTGAGTTAAAAGTTTCTGTTAGCCATTCTTTAACCATGTGGATTACTTCGCAGATAATATGCCAAAAGTCAATCTTTTCCCAAAATGCTCAATCTTTTGAACTATTTATCTTTACGTGGCTTTGGTTACGCTTAAACTAAGCCTTTAAAATAAAGGGAACACCATCATGACCCAAGACTGGTGGCGCGGTGGCGTCATATATCAAATATACCCCCGCAGTTTTAAAGACACCAATGGGGACGGTATTGGCGACATAAAAGGAATCACGCAAAAGCTTCCCTATGTTGCCTCGCTCGGCGTTGATGCCGTGTGGATTTCGCCTTTCATGAAATCTCCGCAAAAAGATTTCGGGTATGATGTGTCGGATTATTGCGCCATTGACCCCATGTTCGGGACGATGGACGACTTTAAAGAAATGCTGTCTTGCGCACATGGCCTCAACCTGAAAATCATAATTGATTTGATTTACAGCCACACCTCAGACCAGCATCCGTGGTTTCAAGAAAGCCGCAAGACGTGCGATAACCCAAAGTCTGATTGGTATGTATGGGCAGCCCCAAAGGCAGATGGCACGCCGCCCAACAACTGGTTGTCCGTCTTTGGCGGGTCGTCATGGCAATATGATTCGTGGCGCGGGCAATATTACCTTCATAATTTCTTGCGTGAGCAGCCTGATTTGAACTTTCACAACCCTGATGTTCAAAACGCTTTGCTGGAGGCCACAAGGTTCTGGCTGGAGATGGGTGTGGACGGCCTGCGTCTTGATGCCATTAACTTTGCGGTGCATGACAAGCACCTTCGCGATAACCCGCCACGCTTAAAGGAAGAGCAAGGAGCGGCAACGCAACTTGACTTTGTTGACCCATATTCAATGCAATGGCACAAGTTTGACAAATCCCAGCCCGAGATGCTGGAGTTTTTGAAAAAAGTACGCGCGCTTTTGAACGAATACCCGAATACTATGGCGCTGGGCGAGGTGGGGGATGATGATGAAATTGGCCGTGCGATTGAATATTCATCAGGCGGGGACAAGCTTCATACCTGTTACAATTTTTCGCTGTGTGGGGCAAAGCCCGACAATGTTGCGGCTATTCGCACAGCGGTGGAAACATTTCACAAGCGCGCAGGTGATTCCGCTTGGCCCGCCTGGGCATTTTCAAACCATGACCTTATTCGCGCCGTAAGCCGCTGGTCGGGTGGTAAATCCCAGACCAACCCCGTGATTGCAAAAACCCTTATCGCACTCATCACGTCCTTTCGTGGCACGCCGTTTATCTATCAGGGGGAAGAGCTGGGCCTGCCTGACACGCAAGTGGCGTTTGAGGATATTCAAGACCCGTGGGGAAAATATCTTTACCCGAAATGGCAGGGACGGGACGGGTGCCGCACCCCTATGCCGTGGGGCG
>CAUJHK010000102.1 GCA_963204715.1 Pseudomonadota bacterium
CGGGGGCAAGCAATACCAACGCGAGCAGTGCCATGCCACGATCCATAATCATTTTCAAAAGCCTGCCCCAGAAAGTTTTGAGCTTGTTTTGAGGTTCCATCAAGACGATGTTATAACCAAAGAAATATTGCGGCTGCAGGCCATAAAGAGAGAATCCACTATTGGGCGGCACGATGGCGCACTTCGCGCCAATACTCCTGATTTTTGAAATGTAGTGCGCGATCTTTCCCTGTTCTTGCTCATCAATGCAGAAAATAACCATCGAGTGTGATTCAATTTCTTGCAAGTCATTGAATGGTTTTATGTCGGGGAAAAAATCTTGAAAGCTTTTATAATCCTCATCAATCAAAACCACATATTGAATATCATATGTTAGAAAAAACTCTGACTTCAGGGCAATGATTGTGTCTATGACGCTTTGGGTTTTGCCTATCACAACGGTCTTGATATTCCAGTGGTCCATAGACTTCAGGAATTTTCTTCCCATCAAGCGCGCACCAAGAATAAAGAACACGGATAAAAACCATGTGGTGACTATGTGTGTCTGCGAAGGAAGAATTGGGACGGCCACATAATTTATCAACACGTCTATCATCGCCGCAAAGGTGCAAATTGTGACGACGTGCCTGACCTGCTCCCACCACGGGGTTTTCCAGCTGTAATGCCCGCGGTTGGCAAAAATCATCAGACAGATAAGCGATGTAAATATAAAAATACCAAAAATTTGTAATGACTGGTAAAGGCTGGCGACAAAGAAATCATGGTCCATAAACAAGTAGGTAACGCCCGCTGCCAAAATCAGGCCACAAATGTCCGAGGTTATGAGCGTTATTCTACGAAGGTATCTCAACATTTATATTTGTGTTCCTAGGCCTTGTTTTGCTTTTGACGCCATTTCCATGCAGTTTCGACAATGGTATCAAGGTCAGAATACGCTGGTTTCCAGTTTAAAATATTTTTGGCACAGGCGGAATCTGCAATCAAAACCGCAGGATCTCCCGCACGGCGGGGCGACTTCGCTACAGCTATGTCCTTGCCTGTAATTCTCTTTGCGGCCTCTATCACCTGCGCAACGGAATAACCTGTGCTGTTCCCTATATTAACAGCCAGATTTCCCTTTCCTGCCATTATGTGCTCAAGAGCGAGGATATGGGCTTGTGCGAGGTCGGTTATGTGGATGTAATCACGCACGGCTGTGCCATCTTCAGTATCATAATCTTCCCCGAATAATTTTATTTCCGGCAACAGACCGCTTGCAACACGCATGAGGAGGGGAATAATGTGAGTGTCTGTTTTGTATGCGCTGCCAGCTTCCGTTTCAGTGTCTGCGCCTGCCGCATTAAAGTAACGCAAGACAGCATACTGGGTTCCATAGGCGTTGGAATAATCCGATATCATATTTTCCATCATCAGCTTTGACTGACCGTATGGGTTGATGGGCAGCTTGGGCGCGTCTTCTGGAATGGGTACGGATAGGGGCGTGCCATACACCGCCGCCGTGCTGGAGCAGACAATGTGTTTTATGCCCGCTTCGCGCATTTCTTCTAGCAGGCAAAGAGAGCCATAGACATTGTTGTGATAGTATATAGCGGGATCAATAACAGATTGGCCTACCTGTATAAGCGCCGCAAAATGCATGACGGCCTCTGGTTTGTATTTTTTTATGATGGCGCGCAGTCTTTCGCGGTCACGAATGTCGCCTTGCTCAAACGGGCCCCAGTTTACGGCACTTTTGTTGCCCGAACATAAATTATCGTATGTGACGGGGATATAGCCGTTCTCTGCCAGAGCCTTGCAGACATTTGAACCTATGTAGCCTGCGCCGCCTGTAACAAGAATGATATTTTTTTCAGAAGTCATTGTTTTGTATAATTTATTGTTAAAAATCGTGTTTTAAAGTTTAAAATTACATAATGCAAGACAAATAATGTCTTAAAATGTAAATTTTGTGACGCCTTATTGGCAATTCAAGCAAAAAGCAGGAGAAACCTATAAGGCGTGAATGTGTCCGAAATATGGGGATTGGGCTTAGGGAGTGTGATAATGGCTTGGTTTTTAGCTCTTTAAATAGGCGCGCCCAAGCAGATATGCCTCTTTGAGAAGGGGGCGCAATATCTCTTTATAAACGCAGAAAACAAAGAAGCAAAATTTTGCCGCAGGCTTTGGGGGCAGATACCCCATTTTTTCTTTGTAGTGGTTATAATATTTGTCAAAGAAATAGGAGTTATAACGGTTAGACCAATAGATTCTTTTTAGAAGGTTTACACGCTGGCCTCCCGTTTTTACTTCTGAAAAAGGTAGGTGGAACGTGTGGCATGCGTTGGTTTTATAATTTTTGTAACCATTCAAGAACAGGTTCATTTGAAAATCTGACTCCTCGCGATAGCCATTGCCGTGAAAATAAAAGGGGTCAAACGGGAATTTTTCTAAAATATCCTTCGAGGTCAGCATAATGGAATTTACCAGTGGCATTTCAAAATCACCATCAAAGCGCGCGCTGTTGGCGTATTCGCAGATAGTTTTATAAAAAGGCGGGACGTTCCTTAAACCATTTCCGAATCTTTGAAGGGCTTGTTGCGGCGTTTCTCCAACGCGCATATATATGCGACGTCCCGAAACAACGCCCGCTTTATAATGCCGAAACTTTTCAAGACAAGTCTTGGCATATCCTGCTTCCATATATTCATCATCATCGCAAAATAGAATATATTCAGAAGAGGCATTTTTAATGCCAATATTGCGAGATTGCCCTTGTCCCATTCGTTCAGTGTTGGAAATTATTTTGCACGAAATAGAGGGGTAGTCTTGAGCAATCTGGTTTAAAACATCGCAAGTGTCGTCATCACTGCAATCATTTACAAAAACGATTTCCGACACAGCTTCTTGATCAAAAAAAGAGGGGGAAACCTTTTTTAAAGTGTGTACTCTGTTTCTTGTGGCAATAACAATTGTGATCAATAGATCCCCCTAAAAGCCGCTCGGTTTAGGGCGGCCACTCGCGTCAAATATTATGTTAACGTCGTGGGTTATTGCAAGCTAAACCTTTGTGTGTGTTGTGCTTTTGTGAAAATGAATTCTGGCTATCACACAAAAAAAAGATTAAAACACCGCAAACAGCCTGAAAGATCGAAAGCGAAACATGAAAATAGCGATGATAGACCCATCCTTGTTCACCTGGCCATATGACAAGGCTCTAATTGACGGCCTGCAGGCACATGGGCATAAGGTAAAATTCTATACAAAATTTCTGTCCCAAGGTGAGCAAGGCAAAGGAAGCGAAGGCCTGACCGAGTTTTTTTATTGGGGATTGCAATTCGACCCTATCAAAAACTTGCCACACCCGCTTTTTTTGGGCCTGAAAGGAATATCACATATGTTTTCCATGGCCGTGCTTTGGTTTGTGCTTTTGCGTGAAAAGCCAGATGTTATACATTTTCAATGGGTGCCACTGCCAATTGTTGACAGGTTTTTTGTCCCCTTATTTCAAAAAATTGCACCCGTTGTCCTGACTGTTCATGACTCATCACCCTTTAACGGAAACCCAAAATCTAAAATTCAGGGCATGGGTTCTACGCAAGTGATGAAACTTTTCGACAAACTTATTGTGCATACAAAAAATGCCGTGCAAGTGGTAAAAAGCTATGGCGTTAATGAAAGCAAAATTACACAAATAGCACATGGTGTGCTGGGGGTTGTCTCTATAAAGACAGTGGCTGCCGCCAAAACTTCCAGCAACCAGCAAGAGGGGGCGCCCGTAACTGTACTTTTATTCGGCCATTTAAAGCCATATAAGGGCGCAGATATTCTGATAGAGGCATTGGCAAAAATGTCAAAGGAAGCGAGGGAAAAAACTTTGCTTAAGATTGTTGGAAAACCGCAGATGGATGTTCAACCCTTGTTTGACAGGGCGAAGGCTTTGGATGTTGATAAAAACATTCAGTGGGATTTAAGATTTATTGGAGATGATGAAATTGAGTCCGTTTTTTCAAACGCTGATATTACGGCTATGCCTTACCGTGAAATTGACGCGTCAGGCGTTTTGATGGTTGCGCTGTCTATAGGTAAGCCAATTGTTGCTTCAAGAATTGGCTTGTTCAAGGAGCTTTTGAATGATGGTGAGCATGGCTATTTAATAGAACAAGAAGACGCAAATGCTCTGGCCGTCGCGCTTGAAAAGCTTGTTAGCGATGCGGCGTTGCGGCAAGAAATGGGGCTTAATGTCATTGCGCTTGGACAATCCATACCAAGCTGGAATGACATAGCGCTTACCACACAAAAAACTTATGAAAGTATAGCGGCCTAAATTATCTTTGCAGGCGCGGGTCATATTTGAACGGATCTGAGGATTGCGAGATATCCTCCCGATCTACGCATAGCCCCTTTGCCTTTTCGGCAGTAGAGTTGCACTGTGACCTGTCTATATAAAAGCATTCTGCAACGCCTGGCGAGTACACCACACAATATTTACTGCTGCCTGCATAGGCAAAATATGATTCTGGGTTGATAACGCAC
>CAUJHK010000103.1 GCA_963204715.1 Pseudomonadota bacterium
CACCCGTTTCCTTCCCGCCACAAAGGCCATCCCCAAAGAGATGATCACAGTGGGTGATAAGCCGCTTATTCAGCATACCATTGAAGAAGCACGCGAAGCAGGAATTGAAGAATTTATATTTGTAACAAGTCCTTCTAAGGAAGCGTTACTAAAACACTTTCAAAAAAACGAAGAGCTTGAGGCAACACTCGAAAAGCGCGGCAAAAAAGATATTCTCGCAAAACTGCGCGCGGCCACACTCACCGATAAAGAACTAAAACACACCTATCAAAATGACCCACTCGGTTTGGGGCACGCTGTTTGGTGCGCAAAGGAACTGGTTGGGAATGAACCATTCGCCGTTATATTGCCCGATGTCGTTGTAGCTACAAAAACGAAAAGCTGCTTGGCGCAGATGGTGGATGTTTACAACGATGTCGGTGGCAACGTGCTGGCCCTCACAGAAATTCCAAAGTCGGACACGCATAAATATGGTGTCATCGGTATCAGGTCTTCATCTGGAAATTTATTTGAAATCAATGAAATGGTTGAAAAACCTAAACCAGAAGATGCACCATCAAATCTTTCCATCACAGGTCGCTACATCTTACAACCAGAAGTCTTTGATTATCTTGATGCTTTTGAAACTGGCGCTGGCAATGAAATCCAATTAACGGACTCCATGGCCAAACTGATTGGCAATCAACCCTTCCACGGCATTAAGTTTGAGGGACAAGATTATGATTGCGGATCAAGACTCGGATTTATTGAAGCAAACATTGCTTACGGATTAAACGATCCCGATATTGCCGATGATGTGCGAAAAATTCTGGACAAATTTAAATAGCACCAAGCTTGTCACGACGGGCCCCTTCTGTCATTCTGAGCGAAGCGAAGAATCTCACTCATTACCAATAGATCCTTCGGGCTTCGCCCCTCAGGATGACAGCCAGAAAGAAAATTATGACCAGCGCCCTTCCTGCCGATAATAACAGCCCAGCCGTTGAACCAAAGAAAAACAAAGCCGCTTCGGTGGTCGAACTTTTGGCGTCACGCATTTGCCACGACCTTGTCTCCCCTGTTGGCGCTATTAATAACGGCGTGGAATTTATGGAAGAAATGGGTGATGACGCCGAACAGCGCAAGGAAGCCCTTAATCTTATCTCCCACAGTGCCTCGCAGGCTTCCGCCAAACTTATGGCGTTCCGCATTGCCTATGGCGCGGGCGGTCGTGATTCCAACATCAAGCCTGAAGATGTGCAAAAAGCGTTCTCTCAACTTATCGCAGCGGATGGCAAAATCTCGCAGACATGGGATCCCTACGGCAATCTGGGTCCTGCAAAGCCCTACCCATTTGCGTTTTGTAAAATGCTGATGTGTGGAATGATGCTGGCCATGGAATGTCTTGTGAAGGGCGGTTATATTTCCGTTCGCCCAGGCGAAGAACCAAACCAGACCATTATCATCGCCGAAGGCAAGGATGTTCTCTTGCGCGATAATGTCGAAGCCGCACTAAAACAAGAACTTGAACCTGAACAGCTTGATCCGCGCCTTGTCCATCCCTACGCCATTGCCGTCATCGCCGAACATTATGGTTACTCAGTGGCTATCACAGACAAGCGCGATGACAAAATTGTCTTTACTCTCAACTGCCCCGCTTCTGCAGAGCCTGCAACGCCCCCCGCTAGTGCTTAAAAAAAGCGGCGAAACAGGGCAATAATCCACATTTCGTGCATGCACGGGTGCGTTAGGACTTTTCTTTATTGTCTGCTAGGTTAGAATGATATCCAGTCTTTTTGGTAACGCAACGTTAACCATCTTCTGACATTCTAATGTACTAGGCGTTTTCTTGATTTTGGCACATTTTTCGCGCGGGTAGAACATCCGCGCCCAAGAGGATTTTATGGACGATTTGATTGTTGAATTCCTGACCGAAACAAATGAAAGCCTTGGCGCACTTGATCTTGACATGGTTCGCCTTGAGCAAAACCCCAACGACAAAGAATTACTATCTGGTATTTTCCGTTTGATGCACACCATCAAAGGGACATGCGGCTTTTTGGGCCTGCCTCGCCTTGAAACAGTGGCGCACCGCGCCGAAAACGTGATGGGGCGCTTTCGTGACGGGGACTTAAAAGTCACGCCAGACTACGTAACCCTTATTTTTGCCGCCTTTGACCGTATTAAACTTATTATCGCTGGCTTGGAAGAAACGGGGAGCGAGCCACAAGGCGATGACTCCGCCCTCATTGAACATCTTGATGCTGTCTATGAAGGCCGTGATGGAAACCCCGACAACGCCAAAGACGGCTCTGCCGCAGATGGCGATAATGATGAGCTTCAGGCCTTGTTTGATGCCACCGAAGCCCTTTCTCCTGACCAGTTTGATTCCATTGTCGGCATCCCCGAAGATGAGCCAGCACCTGATGCCATCGCCGCCATGATGGAAACAAAACCTGCCGTATCAACACTTGCTGCAGAAACAGCCGCGGCCGCAGCAGCCGCGGCAAAGCCAGCAGGGGATGACCATGGGAACAAAGGCCCGTCTTTGGCTGATCAATCCTTGCGTGTGAACGTGGACGTTCTTGAAAACCTTATGACACTGGTGTCAGAGCTTGTGTTGACCCGCAACCAGCTTTTGCAAATTTCACGCAGCATCAAGGACAACGAATTTTCAGGCCCCTTGCAAAGGCTTTCGCATGTTGTGTCAGACCTGCAGGAAGGCGTGATGAAAACCCGCATGCAGCCCATAGGCAATGCGTGGTCAAAGCTCCCCCGTATCATCCGTGATTTGTCTATGGAACTTGGCAAGAAAATTGACCTCGACATGGTCGGCGCGGAAACAGAGCTTGACCGTCAAGTTCTTGACATGATCAAAGACCCCCTCACCCACATGGTGCGTAACTCGGCGGACCACGGTATCGAAATGCCCAATGACAGGGCCGCCAAAGGAAAACCTGAAACGGGGCGCATTGTGTTAAAAGCGTATCATGAAGGCGGCCACATCATCATCGAAATCACAGATGATGGAAAAGGCCTTCCACTCGCCAAAATCAAAGAAAAAATCATCAACAATGGTCTTGCCACCGCCGAAGAAATTGCGGGGATGAGCGACCAGCAAATCCAGCAATATATTTTCCGCGCAGGCTTCTCCACGGCTGAAAAAGTGACGTCTGTTTCGGGGCGCGGCGTGGGTATGGATGTTGTCCGCACCAATATTGAAAAAATCGGCGGCTCTATTGTGTTGAAATCCGTGGAAGGAAAAGGTTCAACCTTCCTGATCAAAATTCCTTTAACGCTGGCCATTGTGTCTGCACTTATTGTGGCCTCTGGCGGCGAACGCTTTGCCATCCCCCAGCTTGCTGTGCGCGAGCTTGTGCTGGCTTCCGCCAAATCCAACGTTAAAATTGAAAACATCAAGGGCTCGCCTTTTTTCCGCTTGCGGGATCGGCTTTTGCCTCTTGTTTCCTTGCGTGACCTGCTTCATCTGGAAGGCGAAAACGAAGATTCAACGCAATATATCATCGTTGCCCAAATCGGCACCTACCAGTTTGGCATTATTGTTGATAAGGTCTTTGATACGGAGGAGATTGTCGTCAAACCCGTTTCCAAAATCCTTAAAAATATTGAGATATTCTCGGGAAACACCATTCTGGGCGATGGCAGCGTGATTATGATTCTAGACCCCAACGGCGTTGCCAAGGCGGCAGGCGAAACAGACGTGGCAGATGCGGAAAACGCTTCTGGCGCAGAAGTCAAAGCGGATCAAGGAAAAGAAAAAACATCACTGCTGCTTTTCAAAACAGCCGATGGCGCTCCAAAAGCTGTCCCGCTGTCCCTTGTCGCACGCTTGGAAGAAATTGAAACGTCTAAAATCGAAAGCTCCAGCGGCAAAAGCATGGTGCAGTATCGTGGTCAATTGATGCCTATCATCGCGTTTGATTCTACCGTTGACCTTCATGATAAGGCAAAAAAACCTGTGCTGGTTTTCTCAGATGAAACCAGCACAATGGGTCTGATGGTGGAAGAAATTGTCGACATCACAGAAGAAATCGTAAATGTGCAGGTGTCTGCCGACAAGCCTGGCATTATCGGCAGTGCCATTATTCATGGCAAAGCCACCGATGTGGTGGACATAGGGCACTATATCCGCTCTTCCAACAAAGACTGGTTTAAACGTCATGGTTATGAGGCTTACGGTGATGCGTCCACAACGGGCCGCCGCGTTCTCTTGGTGGATGATAGCCCCTTCTTCCGCAACATGCTCACACCACTTTTGAAAGTGGCGGGCTATAAAGTCACCACCATGGAAAGCCCTCTTGATGCGCTTCAGCTGCGTGAGGATGGCGAAAAGTTTGACATCATTGTGTCAGACATTGAAATGCCAAAGATGGACGGGTTTGAATTTGCCCAAAAGGTGCGTGAAGAAAACAGCCGCTGGAAAGATACCCCCATGGTGGCACTCACCTCCCACGCCACGCAGCAAGATATTGATCACGGCATGAATGTGGGCTTTTCAAAATATATTGCGAAGTTTGATCGTGACACGCTGCTCAACACTCTAACAGAAGCTCTTGTTTCTCAAGGAGGCGTAAGATGAGTGCTGTAACGACTCTCGAAAGGACCACATTTCTTGCAGAAACGCGTGATTTTCTGACCATCTGGATTGGTGATCAGATATTTGGCATTCCCATCTTGCAGGTGCAAGACGTTCTGGGGGAACAAAGTGTTACAAAAATTCCCCTTTCACCACCTGCCATCGCTGGCTCTTTGAATCTGCGCGGTCGAATTGTCACAGCCATTGATGTGCGCACCTGCCTTGGTATGCCCCCTGCTGAGAAATCAGATCATCAGGACATGAGTGTTGTCGTCGAAAATGGGGGGGAGCTTTATTCGCTTTTAATCGACAAGGTAGGAGATGTTCTAAGCCTGCCTCAAAATGATTTTGAAAAAACGCCCGCAACGCTTAATGAAGGCTGGAAAGACATCAGTGCGGGCATCTACCGCCTTAAAGAAAAACTTTTGGTGGTGCTGGATGTTCCAAAACTTTTAAACGAATTACTTACGGAAGAATAAACAAGGGAGCTCAATGTTATGAATTTATGTTTGGTTGTAGATGATAGCCGCGTGGTTAGAAAGGTCGCAAGGCGCATTGTGGAAGATCTGGGCTATGCCTGCGAAGAAGCAGAGGATGGACAAAAAGCCTATGATTTTTGCGCAAAGCAAATGCCCTACGCTATTCTGCTGGACTGGAACATGCCCATTATGAGCGGAATTGAGTTTTTAGAAAAACTCCGCGCCATGCCAAATGGCAAATCACCAAAAGTTGTTTTCTGCACAACAGAGAATGATATGTCACACATTCAACGCGCTATGACGGCTGGTGCGGATGAATACATTATGAAACCATTCGACAGCGAAATTATAGAATCTAAGTTTTCTCAAATCGGTCTTGTTTCCGCAAAGTAATTTACAGGTAATCTATGTCCCCCATGTCCACTACTTTTAGTGCCACGAATCCTATACGCGTTATGCTTGTAGATGATTCTGCTGTTGTGCGGGGCTTTATAGGCCGTATTCTGGAGAATAAGCCTGATATCAAAGTGGTGGCGTCTGTTGCCAATGGTGAACAGGGAATCACCTCCGCCGCAAGGCATTTGCCTGATATTGTTATTTTGGATATCGAAATGCCCGTGATGGATGGCATTACAGCCCTGCCAAAAATTCTGGCGGCCTCGCCCAACAGCAAGGTTTTAATGTGCTCCACCCTCACCTTGCGCAATGCTGAAATCACCATGAAGGCTTTTTCACTGGGCGCGACGGACTGCATCGCAAAGCCGTCCAACTCATCAGAAATTCATTCCGCCTCAGATTTCAAAACAGACATAGTGCGCCTTGTCAGGTCTATCGCACGCGGCAGGGCTTCTTCTTCATCAATGACGCCGGCTGATACAACTTCACCAGCCGCAAAAAACACTGCTGCGCCATCACTGGCCAAGGGTACGTTTACTGGCGGTGCCAACAGCGCCTTAATCAATAAAACTGCCTATGAATTGCGAAAGCCTCCTCTTGGCGATTCCTTTATTCCCTCTCTCCTTGCCATCGGCAGCTCTACGGGCGGGCCGCAGGCTCTCTTTAAATTCATCCCTCACCTTAAAGGGCTGGATGTCCCTATTATTTTAACCCAGCACATGCCCGCTACCTTTACAAAAATTCTGGCACAACATATCGAACAGCAAACAGGCATCAAGGCTGTTGAAGGCGAAAACGGCATGGTGATAGAAAAAAATAAAGTTTTTGTTGCGCCAGGTGGCTTTCACAT
>CAUJHK010000104.1 GCA_963204715.1 Pseudomonadota bacterium
GCGGCGGGTGATTTGGAATTTGAAGAGGCCGCGAAACTCCGTGACCAGATTAAAAAGTTGAAACAACTTGATTTGGGGTTGTCGGCTGAGAACCCGTTATCGCGGAAACTGGAGCAGGGGTGATTGCATGAATAATAATACAGATTATTTATTATACTCGATTATTTTTAGTGTTTTGATTTTTGGAGCGTTTTTAGGTGCGCTTCTAAATATTTATACACTTAATGGGATTAAGATTTTTCAAGAATGGCAGACGCTCTTAGCTGGATTTTTTGCTATAATTGCCGCCTGTGTTGCATATACAGGAACAAGGCAACAAATCAAATCGAGCACAGACAATCATAATAGATTGCTTGAGCTTCAATCCCTTCAATATCAACATTCTATTTTTCAAAAAAATTACGGTTTGGCAAGTAGCATATTGGGAGATTTAAAGGGGCTTATTGCAGGGACAAAAGATAATCAATACTTAGAAGGTTTTAAAGTACAACATCAAGCAATATTGGCAGGAAGTAATGATGACGTTAGTGCATTTGAAATGACAAATGACTATTTTGTTGTTTTTAATAGTTTGTCGAATGAGTTGGGTTTGCTTTCAAATCCTTTGCCTGAAAAAATTTGTGAGTGGTATATTTTTGCAAAAGGATTTTCAGATACAGTCCATTGAGTAAACACTGGCTTTTACAGGTGTACAGACCAATTATATTTAATTGATATGCTTATTAAAGAGCTAGAATGCCTATTTCAAAGTGGGGAAGACCTTGTAAAAGAGCTAGAAAGTTATGTTAATGCTAATTTTAAAATCGCAAGCGAGTTACAAACTAAAATTAACAGGATAGTTTCTGAATGATCAAACAAACCCTCATCATATTCGCAGGTGCAAACGGAAGTGGAAAAACCACCGCCGCGCGTTTGTAATAATGCTTTATTCTCCTTATCGTCATGCCCGCCTTGTGCGGACATCCAGAGAAAAAGGTGTGGACTCCCGCTTTCGCGGGAGTGACGGTAGGGGTATTCGTAATGATGGCGAAGAGTCTTCGCGCCTTCGTGTCTTCGTGGTTTAAAAGAATGGATCCCCGCCTGCGCGGGGATGACAGATAGGGGCGCGGGGATGCCAGTAAGGGGGAATAAACTTTGCGTGACTTTGCGGCCTTTGCGTTGAAAAATAATAATTGAATTTATTCCTATTTCGTGTTGCGATGACGCATGGTCATGAGCTTTTTGATGGAAAATATCCATAAGGCCAAAAATGTTGATCAACAAATGTTTCAAAAAAATGTTGGTCTAGTCCACAAACATTAACCTTTTGCCACTGGAATCATCAGCCCCCAACATCACCACCCGACATCACAAGCGATGCGGGATGCGCCGTGATGTTCTATGCGGCGGACGGGGTCGTATTGGGGGGATGGGAATTTTACAGGTACGGGGCAGGCTAGATAATCATAAAGATTCCCGCGAATGGTGTTCCCTTTTTTCGCATCATCATAACAGGCGCGGGCGAGGTCTTCGGCCTCTAGCTCCACGGCAGATAAAACACGTTCATGTTTTTGCATCACATCAGTATAATTAAAACAAAGAGCAAGGCCATCTTTGCCAAGGCGTGGATTGTCATGCAACACACGGCTTGGCCATTCATAATTGTCATCTTGGTATATAGATGTATCAAGTGTGTTGTCGTGCGACCATATAGCATGAAAGGGCACGCCGTCTTTACGCAATGTTGCACCATTCACTGACAGCATTAGAATTTGTAGGCCTCTATAATTATTGGCCGCGCCTAAAACCTGAATGGGGGAGTAGCGCGATGGGGGTTCCAGCGATAATGCATTCCACCCCAGGGGTATGATGCTGCCTTCGTGCTTATCGTAGACCGTTCTTATTTTTTTATGAATGGCGTTCACCATCCCTTTGTCCAGATAGATGGCTATGTAGGGGCTGTGGCTTTTCGAGGTTGGGTGATATCGCAGGCTTTGCGGCATGTGCGCTACGCTGGCAAAAGAGTCTGCCGCTGTAAACATCTGGCAGCTCATTTGTGAAGAAGTCGATGATGAATTCATCTTGCCCTTTAAAATTGCATATCTGACCCATGTAAATTGTATGGGTGATTTGGGGGCTTTGTGAAATGAAAAACAGAGTTTTGCACAGGGCTTGGGGTCCTTCGCGTGCGCTCAGGATGACAGGGTGGTGTGCTCAGGGGTGGCAGGCGAGGGTTTAAAAGGCACAGGGCATAAAAAAACGGATGGCAAAACCATCCGTTTTTAAAATTCGATTGCTCGATCAAAAAGAATTAAGCGGCAACTTTAATGTTGACGGCTGCTGCTTTGCCTTTTTTAGGGTCCATCTGGATTTCGTAAGAAACCTTCTGGCCTTCGTTCAGGCCACGCAGGCCAGATTTTTCAACAGCAGAGATGTGAACAAACACATCGGCGCCGCCATTGTCAGGCTGGATGAATCCGAAACCTTTTTGAGAGTTAAACCATTTTACTGTACCGGTTTCCATTGTAGTGCTCCTTGGTGGTGGTATTCCATGTTCCGCACCATGCGGGACTTGGGTTCGTCTGATTTCGGCTTATGCCCTTTATAGTAACCCCGGACAAACAAACCGACTTTTTACCAACGCAAGGAAACTATTGTAGTGCCGTGGTCGTCGTAAGAAAGGTCGTGTCGTTAGAGTTCGATATCAAACTGGTGATACTTTGCCCACATTTATGCCAAACGGTCAACAGGATTCAGGGGTTGTTGGCCATAAGTGGGGCGGGAAGCGAAGTTTTTACGCTCCCACACCGTGGTTAAATAGGTGGCATGGGGCATAAAATGGAACAAACGGTAGCAGGACGGCATCCGCGCCGACAGGTCAGGGTTTTCACGCGGCAGTGAGGAGGGTGCGCGCACAGCGCGGTTTTTCAGAGATGGTGCGGTATTGTCATTGGCCAGATTGTAAAGGCTGGCCATGCGGGAATCCCCATATGTCTGGGCGGCGGATTTCAAGGAATCTGCCAGAGATTCAGGGCAGGCCGCGGTAGCGTCAAACTCACGCATCAAAGCCTTGTACCCCCCTTGTGGAAACTTTGTCTTCACCATGTCATCCAGCCAGTACCATGCTGTTTTGGGCATGGTAACAAAGGCATAGCTGGCAGAGCGGAGAGAGGGCTTTAAAATACGGGTTTCTTGCTGATAGGACATAAATGTGAAAGCCTTTGCGCGGGGTTTTATTTTTCTTAGATTTATCTTCTCATTTTTAGAGGTCGAAATTCAAATTTGCGTAAATATCCCGCCCTAAGCCCTTGGAGTCACAAGGTGGCTGGACAATTATCCACAGGTCGGTTAATCTGTGGATAGTTTTTGATTCTGTCCAAAGCGTTCGCTTTTAAATTTTCATTGTTTACCAGTATAGGAAATATTCTTATGAAAACATTCCGCCGTGTTGTGTTTGTGTTGTCTGGATTGTCCGCGTTGTCTTTGGCCGCCTGTGGGGACGGGTATGAGATGGTTCAGGTGCGCGACCAGGTTCCCTATACGATGGAACGGACAGCTGGCCCTGGAATAGCCTATGTTTTGGCGCATATGATGCCTGAAAAAGCCATGGTCATTCCAGCCCCCATGGCCGCCCCCGCGCAAGAACCTGTGGTACAGGACGCTGAGCCTATGTTCGACCAGAAAATGAACAAGAAATAGGCTCTGACATATATCAAAATTCTAAAAAGGGCTTTTCGGCCCTTTTTTTGTGCTCTATTTTATATTGACATAATGCATAAATAACAATACTCTTTCCAAAATCATAAATAATGCTTATATAAAAAGTAACTATAAAAATAATAGAGAGAGTGTGAGTATAATAAATGAGTGCGTTTAAAAAATTGGCTACAGCTTTTGCTGTTAGCGCAGTGGTGGCAAGCAATGGCGTGATGGCTCAGGATGTTCAGGCGGATGACATCAGCTATGATGAGGGTATTACAGCGGACAGCTATTGCAGCCAGACACATTTTACGACCAGCGTGGCCGATGAGTTTTTTGCTTTGATTGGGTGTGATGCGGAAATGCCTGATGGGGAGTTCTGGAGCAACACGCCTTTGGTGGCAGAGGACTTTCCTATCCCTACACCCGAAGATTTTGCCAAGGACGACACGCTTGCAAAATGCTTGTACGGAAGTTTGCCGGGTGGGGCCAAAATTGTGGATATGCCTTTTGGTTTTGTGAGTACAGGGGACATTTCACTTTTGGAAAAAGACATGAAGGATATTCAACGTGCCATTGTGTATGAGTGCCTTAGCTTGAATATGTCTTAGTCTTGGCGGGGTTTACCACCCCGTTTTGGTGCCTGGCACGGCGACGACGAGGCCATCAAGCTTGTCATCCACCATAATCTGGCAGCACAGGCGCGATGTTTTGCGGATATCAAAGCCTAAATCCAGCATATCTTCTTCATCATCGCTGCGTGTCCCATCAGGCAGGCACACATCCCAAAAATCCGGGCGCACATATAAATGACAGGTGGCACAAGCCAAGGATCCACCGCATGCGCCCTCTATCGCCGTGATATTGTTTTTAACAGCCACTTCCATGAGGGATAAACCAACGGGGGCATCCACCACTTTTTCGGTTCCATCTTTCAGCATGAAGGTGATTTTTGGCATAGCTTGTTCCTTTTATCATCGTTGTCAACCGTTTCGCGTCAAGCCGATGAGTTATTTTTGGTTATCATCGTCGTCAGCCGTCGTTTCACTCCGTCGAGCCGATGAGGGGGTTATTTCTTTAAACGCTTTATCATTTTCTCATACGCGGCAAGCGCGGCATCAATGTCGGCGTCTGTACTAGCCCATCCCCACGAAAACCGCAAGGCGCAGCGTGCGCTCTCTTCATCAAAGCCCATGGCCAGCATAACGTGCGATGGTTTGAACGCGCCAGACGAACAGGCCGAGCCAGAAGACACGGACACGCCTTCTAAATCCATCGACATCAATTGCGTTTCGGCGGATGCGTCCTTGAGCACAATGTTAGACGTGTTGGGCACGCGCGGGGCGTTTTCACCAACGATTAGAATGTCATTGCCCATTTGTTTTAAGGCGTTTTCAAAGCGCAACCGAAGGGCAGAGCATTTTGCGCGGTAGGAATCCATCTCTTTATGCGCCAGTCTGGCCGCCGCGCCAAAGCCTGCTATGGCCGCCACATTTTCGGTGCCGGCGCGCTGGCGTTTTTCCTGCCCGCCGCCTTGCATAAATTTTGGAATTTGTAGTCCGTTGCGGAATATCAGCGCGCCCGCGCCCTGAGGCCCGCCAAATTTATGGGCCGACAGGGTCATATAATCCACACCGCTTTGCGTGAAGTCAATGGACACACGCCCCGCCGCCTGCACGGCGTCACAATGCACCATCGCGCCGCGTGATTTTGCAAGCGCGGATATTTTTTGAATGTCTTGGATAACGCCCGTTTCGCTGTTCACCCACTGCACGGACACAAGCGCGGGTTTGTGGTCTTTGAGCATCGCCTCAAAAACTTCCATATCCAAAAGCCCGCCTTGCGTGACGGGAATTTTATGCGCGTGCGGCGCGGGCGCAAGGGAGGAGGGGTGTTCCACGGCAGATACAAAAACGGTTTTGTCCCTGTAACCCGAAAGGATGGTATTGTTGCCTTCGGTTGCGCCCGCATTAAAAATAACCTGCGCGGGGGCAACATTCACAAGGGCGGCTATGGGCGCGCGGGCATCTTCAACAAATTTACGCGCGCCGCGCCCGTGAAAATGGACGGACGATGCGTTGCCTGTATGGCGCATAGCCTCCACCGCCGCCGCGATGGATTCGGGGCGGACGGGCGTTGTGGCGTTATAATCAAGGTATGTGCGCATCATGGGGCTTTATATTAACTATTTAAAGAAAAGCCAAATGTTTAAGGTTTTAATAGGTGATTTTTATTGACATAATTAATGATTATCAATAACCTCCGAACCCATGCTGCCCAATATCACCAACAAAGAGTCAATTGGGGACTTCTTAAAAACTCTGGCCGAAGGACAAGAACCTTTGACCACATATCTTGGCGTGGCTTTGACAAAAGCCATTACAAAAGAGCGCGAGTTTTTTCGTACCCTTGAAGCCTATCCAGAGTCTCCGCCGCCATGGTTGACGCGTGAGGTTTTTGAACGCGGGCAGTTTGCTGTGTTCGACCCCGCCCTGACGCAAGGATCAATAGACACGTTCCGCCATATCAAGGACTGGATTAAAGCCGCGATTGTAAGCCATGATCCATGGACAACAGATCTGGATGATCAGGGCAGACCCAAACGCCTGGTGCAGATTGGGTCATTGGCGCGCGCGTATGCCATGGCCGAAAAAGACATGAATAAAAAGGCGAATGATTTACGCGCCCAGTTTGCCAACGCTGGCGCCGCGTTTGAAGAAGACGAGCAAAACGGACATATCAAAACCGTTAAAACATATCCTGATGGCAGCCGTATTGTGCAGTTGTTGACGACACACGCACTGGACATTGAAAGCGCACAGTTGGGGCATTGCATAGGCAATGGCGGGTATGACGAAAACATTCGGCACCCAGGGCGTGAATATTATTCCTTGCGTGATCCGCTCAACAAAGCCCATGTGACGTTTGAAGTTATTGAAGGTGTTCTAGAACAATTTAAAGGCAAGCAAAACGCCCCGCCCGTTAGCCCGTATATGGAGATGGGGCAGGAGATGATCCGCACCCACCAATGGCAGATTTCGGAATCTCCCGCCCATACGGGGCTGCTAGAAAAGGATGGGGTTTATTATGATGTTCAAAACCTTCCAGAAGGCTTTGAGTGGAAGAAAAATCTAATATTAAACAATGCGAAATGGTTGAAACAACTCCCGCTTGGACTATCCGTGGGTGGGTACTTGGATTTGCGCGGCTGCACGGGTTTGACGCATCTGCCTGAAACCCTCACCGTGGGTGAGAACTTGTATTTGCGCGGCTGTACGGGTTTGACGCATCTGCCTGAAACCTTCACCGTGGGTGGGGGCTTGGATTTGGACGGCTGCACGGGTTTAACGCATCTGCCTGAAACCCTCACCGTGAGTGGGTACTTGGATTTGCGCGGCTGTACGAGTTTGACGCATCTGCCTGAAACGCTGGATGTAAAAGGCTCTATTTTTTGGGACGAAAAAAAATTTAAAGATGTAGAAAAATTCTTCACAGCCTATGAGCATAAAAACCCGCCGCAAAAGCCCCAACCTGTTTCTGCTTCACCCACAATAGCTCCGCCATCATTGCATTAGACGGCAACGGGGTGTGAAGAATTTTTCCAACTTTTAAAAGCCTTGGGTAAGGGGTGGAAAAATCCCCGTGCTTGCCCTTTACCCACAGCAAAATCAATGGCTTAGGAGAAAAATTTGGACATTTGCCGCGAATACCCCTATACATGTCAGAAGTAACTTTACTGATCTTTTGTGTGGAAAGACAATCAATGCCAGAAATCATCTTTAACGGTCCTGCGGGCCGCATCGACGCCCGTTACCATCATTCCAAAACACCCAACGCGCCATTGGCCCTTGTTCTTCATCCGTCCCCCGAACATGGTGGCACAATGAACAACAAAAACACCTATCTGCTTTATCAAGCGATGGTGGCACGCGGGTTTACGACCATGCGGTTTAACTTCCGCGGCGTTGGAAAATCTCAAGGTGTGTTTGACCGTGGTGAAGGCGAATTGTCCGATGCCGCAAGCGCTCTGGACTGGATGCAACAGCTCAACCCCAACGCCCCTTATGTGTGGATTGCGGGATTTCAGTTTGGTGCGTGGATTGGCATGCAGCTTTTGATGCGCCGTCCTGAAATTGCCGGTTTTATTTCTGTCGCGCCGCCCGCCAACATTTATGATTTTTCATTCCTTGCGCCGTGCCCTTCATCAGGCCTTATTTTACAAGGACAAAAAGACAATATTGTCCCTGAGGAATCTGTCGCCAAGCTGGTGGAAAAACTAAAGGCGCAAAAAGGGATCGAGATTGATTACCGCGTTGTGCCCAATGCCAACCATTTCTTTCATGACAAAACCGACGATATGGTCGCCCATGTCCATGACCACATGAACAAAGCGCAAGGCGGACAAAAATTTGTCCCGCAGATTACCAAGGCGGCCTAGTTTTACAATTATAAAAACCCCGCGACTAGCGGGGTTTTTTATTTCAGGCTGCTTTCCTGGAAGATTTTAGCGCGGCCATAACTTCATCTGTATGGCCATCAACCTTCACCTTTGGCCAGATTTTTTCAATTTTGCCTGCCTCGTCAATCAAAAACGTCGTGCGTTCAATGCCCATATATTTTTTGCCGTACATGGATTTTTCCACCCAAACGCCGTATTGTTCACACACATCGCTGTCTTCGTCTGAAGCCAGAGGAAACTTCAAGTCATATTTGGCTTTGAACTTGTCATGTTTTTTAACGCTGCATTTTGAAATGCCAACCACAGCGACTCCCAGTTTTTCAAAGGCCTTTATGTTGTCTGAAAAGGAACAGGATTCAGTTGTGCAGCCTGGTGTGTCATCTTTGGGATAGAAATAAACCAGAACTTTTTCACCCTTATGGTCGGCCAGGTTAAAAATTCCATCGCCGTCTGTGGGCAGGTTTATGGCGGGTGCGGCGCTGCCTTCCTTCAGATGTGTCATAACTTTGTTCCTTTTTCGCGAATTATAATACCAAACTGGGTGGGCGCGGGGAGTTTGTCAAGATTGCCCCCATGACATTTCACTGGTTTTATCTTATTGTTATACTGGTTTTTTATATTATCCAAGGATGTCGTCTGGCGTGTTTAAGCCCATTTTAAAATTTAGCAACAAAACCCTTGTTGTATTGTTTGAGGTCAGCGCCGTTTTGTTTTTTTTGCTGGCGGTGGCGTTTGCCGTGTTTGCGTGGCGCCTTTCGCAAGGGCCTATCAGCCTTGCTTTTGCCAAGGAGTATATCCAAAAAACCCTGAGCAGTGAGGCAGAAGGATTTACCGTTACATTTGACGATATTGTTTTGACGTGGCCGAAACTGAGCGGACGCTTCCAGATGGACATGAAAGACTTGCGTCTTGCCAAGGGAGGGCGCGATGAAAATGCGTTGTCAATCCAAGAAGCGTCTGTCGGGCTTTCACGCCGCGCGCTTCTTCTGGGACGCATCCGCCCCATCAGCGTTATCATCAAAGAGCCATCGCTGGAGCTGGTGCGATCTTCTGCCGGAACTTTGGAAGTGTTTATTCGCAGCGACAAAAAAGCAGATGAGGCCTTGCCGCAGGAAGACCTGTCCTCACAAAAAACCTATGGCGAAGACATTGCCAGCATTTTTAATGACATGGCAGAAGGGCGGCGGGGAAGCTTTTTTTCACGGCTCAATGAATTTCACGTCAAGGGCGCAAGCGTTGCTATACGGGATCAAAAATATGGATTGTCATGGTATTTAACAGACCTTGATTTTGATTTGGTGGAACATTTTAAAAACATTGAAGCATCGGTGAATATACCCCTGCCAGGCGGACGTGAAAAAGACGCGAATATCGCGTTTAATATCATTTATCACAAGAGTGACAAGAATTTTTCGGCGCAAGGCAGGGTTCAAGATATGAATCCTTACATGATTTCGCATTTTCTTCCCGTGCCAGATGTTATGGCGGGACAGAATTTATATTTTTCAGGCGATATGACGGCGGCGTTGAACAATGATTTTGTTTTAACGGATATGACATTTAGTGGTGCAATTCCTGAAGGGACAATCTCTATCCCCTCCCAGTTTGATGATGTTATACCTTTGAAAAATATCCTGGTGCAAAGCCGCTATGACGGCGATTCAAAAACCCTGACCCTGCCCAAAATTTCAGGCGAGATTGGCGGCATACCCTTCGATGGTCAGGGCACAGCCACGCAAGAAAACGATGTCTGGAATGCCCCCATCAAGTTAAGTTTTTCCACATTAACGTCTGAGCAAATTTTAAAAGTGTTTCCAAAGTCCGAGCATGATGGTGAGGCCTACGCATGGCTGGGCCATAAAATAGAAGGGGCAAACTATAAGGACGTGTCTTTGGACATGAGACTGACTGCCACCAAGACACGCGATGAAGAATTGCAACGTGATGAATGGGATGTCAAAACGCCCAAGCTGGAAATTGGTTTTACGTTTGATGGCGCAAAGGTGACGTATAGTGACACACTGATGCCTGTGGAAAATGCCAGTGGCCATGGCACGCTTGATTTGGCGACAGAGGTTTTGGAGGTTGTGGGTGACAGCGCCACCGTAGGCGATATCAAGGGCAGCGATGTGAGCGTGAAGGTGACAGACCTTATGCGCGCGGGCGCTGGGCATGTGTATATCAAGGCCAAGCTGGATGGGCCTGTGTCTACCGCGCTTTCCTACATTGCGGCAGACCCTATCAATATGGGTGAAACAGAAATTGGGATAGATGCCAAAAAAGTATCGGGCAATATTGTTGCAGACCTTGATTTGTCGATGCCCACCTTAAAAGATGTCCCCAAAGAGCAGGTAAATGTAAACATCAATGGCACGATGACGCAAATGAATGTGCCTGACATTGTATCTGGCCTTGCTTTGTCTGGCGGGCCTTTGACATTGGTCACGCAGGCTGGCGGCTTTAAAATAAACGGGCAGGCACAACTGGCGGGACGTGATATCACGCTGGACTGGCACCAGTATTTTGAAAGCAAGGGCAAGCCTTATTCTTCAAAAATTATTGCCAGTGTTGGTGCGGACAAAGAACTGCGGAACCATTTTGGCGTGGACCTGGATGATTATATCAGCGGTACTCTCCCTGTGGACATTGTCTATACCCTTATGGGGGACCACACGGCGAGCGTGGATGTAAAGGCAGATTTAACGCCTATGCAAATTCACATCGACCCTTTTAAATTTGAAAAACCTGCGGGGGATGCTGGCACGTTATCGCTCAAAGCCGCATTGAAGGACGATGTTCTAAAGGAGCTATCGGAGGTTAATATCAACAGCGATGCCTTTAAGGTTTCCAATGCCACTATAGGCTTTGCACCCTTGAACGGTAAAAAGGCGGATTTGTCCAAAGGCACGCTGACTGATGTAACCTTGGGTAAAACCAAAATGGCCGTATCATTTGCAGTGTCTGATGCCAATGTGATGCAGATAAAGGCCACAGGCCCTGTGTTTGATATGACACCCTTTCTGGCGGACGGAAAACCAGCGGACACGCAAGGAACAACCACCGCGTCAACCGTAAAGGAAAAACGCCAGCCAATGGATATAACCTTGAACGCCCAGACCATGCTTTTGGAAAACAAACAAGACGGCAAAGAGGGAAAAGCCTTTTTAAAGCTGGATGATGAAGGAGACATCACGCATTTGGAATATGACT
>CAUJHK010000105.1 GCA_963204715.1 Pseudomonadota bacterium
TGATCGCATGGGGTTGGGAGAGGCTTCATTCAAGGTCAACCGTCCTACAGAAATCCGTCCGCTGATGCCCAATCAGGTGCGGGAGGGGGATTCCTTCTCCGCTGGCTTTTCGGTCATGAACCGCACCGACAAGCCGCGCACCTTGAAAGTAAACATCACGGCCTCTGGTGATATAAAAACAGGTGAAAGCGCGAGTGTTGAAAAAACCATAACGCTCCAGCCGTATAAGCGCGAAAGCGTTTTTGTGCCTTATCATGCGGCCTTGCTCCCGCTTGATCGCGCACAAGAAGGCGGAGTTATTTCCTTTTCCATCGCGGCGGGTGATGATGTGGATAGCGATGGGCTAAAACATACCATTCCCGTCCTCAAATCCCGCACCATCATAACATCCGCCCTCTACGGCACGTCGGTGGATGACAAACTGTCTGAAAATATTTCCATCCCCAAAGATATCTATACAGATGTCGGCGATGTCAGCGTGACACTCTCCCCTTCTGTCATAGCCAATCTTGATGGCGCGTTTAAATACATGGAATCATACCCCTATACCTGCTGGGAACAAAAGCTCACACGCGCTGTTATGGCCGCGCAGTATCATGGGTTAAAGCCATATCTGAATGTTTCTACAACATGGGAAGATGCTGATAAAATTCCTGCCTCCACGCTGGAGTCAGCCTCGGCCTATCAGGCCCCCAATGGCGGTATGACATACTTCACAGCAAAGAATGAGTATGTGGACCCCTACCTGTCCGCCTACACCGCGCTGGGCTTTTCATGGTTAAAAAAACTGGGCTATGACATTCCCGTTGATGTTTCAAAAAATCTTGAAAAATATCTAATGGGCTTTTTACGCAACGATAAAGCACCCTCCTACTATTCGAAGGAGATGGTGGCCTCCGTCCGCGCCGTCATTTTGTCCGCCTACAAAGATGCGGGAAATATCGCGGTGGATGATATCATTCGCCTGCGCGGGGAAGAAAAATCCATGTCCTTGTTCGGCAAGGCGCAGTATATGCAGGCGGCTGAGAAATTCCCGCAAGCCGTGCACATAGCCCGCGAAACGCTTGATTCCGTCTTTTCCAGCGGCGTAGAATCGGGAGGAAAATTTTCGTTCAATGACACACACACATCGGGCTTTGATCGCATCCTTGCCACAAGCTTGCGGGACAACTGCGCGGTACTGTCCTCTTTTATGGACTACCCTGACCAGACCATCATCAAGGACAAAGCCTTTAAACTGTTGCGGATGATTACACAGTCACGCGGCAGCAAATATTATTTTGAAAACACGCAAGAAAACATGTTCTGCATGAATGCGCTTTTGGACTACGCGCGTGTTTATGAATCTGAAAGCCCATCATTGTCCATTCTAGCCTCTTATGGAGATGCGCCTTTGGGCAATGCGCGTTTTTCTGATGTGAAAGATTCTCCCATCACGCTTTCAAAAGCGCTGGAGGGACAAGATGCAGGGCAGACAAAATCCCTTACCTTGCAAAAAGAAGGGGTGGGGCGTTTTTATTATACAGCACGGCTACGCTACGCTGATAAAACACCTCCTGTTCTCGTGAATGCAGGCATGGATGTTCATCGCCAATACAGCATAAAGCAAGATGGTAAATGGGTTGTCGCCAAAACACCGCTTTCTTTAAAACGTGGGGATTTGGTGAAGGTGGATTTATTCCTCTCTCTTCCCACAGCCCGCAATTTTGTGGTTGTGAATGACCCTCTTCCTGGCGGTCTTGAAACCGTCAATCTTGATCTTGCGACCACCTCCCAAAAAGACGCTGGCGAGGCCCTGTTTGACAAGGATGGCGGATCATACTGGTATCAGCATGATGACTGGCGCTCCTTTGGCTTTTCGCGCTGGAGCTTTTATCACAAAGAGCTGCGCCATGACTCCGCGCGTTTTTATTCTGATTGGCTGGAGGCAGGAAATTATCACCTCTCTTATATGGCACAGGCCATTGCGGCGGGTGATTTTGCTGCGCCCCCTACCCGCGCAGAGGAGATGTATGATGTTGATATTTTTGGCCTTGGAGAAAAAGGGGACATAACCGTTCGTGAGTCTGATTAAACGCACCCTTGTTTGTCTGGTGGCGTTGCTATTGTGCTTTTGCGCGGCGACGGTCTTGTCCATGTCGCCCGTTGTCAAAAATTTTAACCACGTTCTCTCTGATACAAAAACGCTTGAGCTGACAGGACGGGACGGCACACCTCTCTCCATCTCCTATCAGTCCGACTGGAACATTCTTGATCACCGCCCGCTCTATAATATGCCAGATCTTCTGGTGCGTGCATTTTTGTTTTCCGAAGATAAAAACTTTTACACCCATGGCGGGGTGGACTGGCGCGCCCGCATGGCCGCCGCCTACCAGAATATAAAATATCGTCATACTGTGCGCGGAGCCAGCACCATAACAGAACAGATTGTCCGCATGCTTCACCCGCGCCCGCGCAACCTGTGGTCAAAATGGGTGGAAGGGGTGGAGGCCACACGGCTTGAAGCAAGCATTGATAAACCTACCTTGCTTGAGTTTTATTTAAACCAGCTTCCCTACGCGGCGCACAGGCGCGGCGTCACACAGGCTGCACGCTATTATTTTGATCGTGATCTTGATACCTTAACCCCGCGCGAAATCCTCGCGCTTGTCATTCTGGCGCGTGCGCCTTCTGCCTATGACCTTTACAAAAATGCTGGAAAAATAGATGTGTTAATCACCCGCATGGCAACGCAAATGAAAGAGGCTAATCTTCTTTCTTCCAAAATATATGATGATGTCTCATTGCAGGTTTTAAAAACATCCGCGCCATCATTGCCCGTCGAAGCCCGCCATTTCGCCCGCCATGTGCTGGCAGATTCCAAAAGCCTTGGAAAAACCTCTCTTATCACCACGCTTGATGCCGCGCTGCAATCACAAGTGCAGGGCATCATTGACCAGCGTTTGAAAAAACTTTCTTCCAAAAATGTCGCCAATGCTGGCGTTCTGGTCATGGATTACACAACGGGGGATATCCTCGCATGGGTGTCTGCGGGGGCAACGGATGACACAACAAACGCAAGGGACATTGACCCTGTGACAACGCCGCGCCAGCCAGGCTCGACCTTAAAGCCGTTCTTGTATGCCATGGCGCTGGAATCAGGGTGGACACCCGCCACGTTTTTAAATGATGCGCCGATAGCAGAGGCTGTTGGCACAGGCCTTCACAGGTTTCGCAATTATTCCAACACCCATTACGGAATCATCACCTTGCGTGAAGCGTTGGGAAATTCCTTGAACATCCCCGCCATCCTCACCATAAACCATGTCGGCGTGGATCGTTTTTTAAACACGCTTCATGCGCTGGGGTTTGATAGCTTAAGTCGTGATGCCGCGCTTTATGATGAAGGCCTGGCTTTGGGCAATGGAGAGGTCACATTGCTTGAACTTGTCCGTGCTTACGCGGCAATGGCCAATCAGGGTCGTATCGTTGAGACGCGCTTTTTAGAAGACTCTGATTCCGGCTTTCAAAAACCGCGTAACGTGTTTCGCCCTGAAATAAGCTCTATCATCAGCAATATCCTCTCAGACCCTTCTGCCCGCGCGCTGGAGTTCGGGAATGATAGCCTTCTAAATCTTCCCTACCGCACAGCCGTCAAAACAGGCACTTCGACAGATTACCGTGATGCGTGGTCGGTGGGTTATAATGATAAATATGTTGTGGGGGTGTGGATGGGAAATCTGGATAGAACACCCATGAAAGAAATTACAGGCTCCACAGGGCCCGCACTCGCCCTGCGCTCTATCTTTCATATCTTAAATCAAAACCGTAATATCAAGCCACTTTACCAAAGCCCCGCACTGGTCTCGGCAGATGTCTGCACGCGCCCTGCTGATGACAACGGCAACTGCCCTATGCGCACAGATTTATTTTTGTCCACCCCATTGCAAAATCCCACGCCCACACCTCGCCCCTCTGCGCTAGAACTTGTCAGTCCCACAAAAAATCTAATGGTCGCTTATGACCCACGCATTCCAAAGGGGCACCAGAAAATGCGGTTTGAGCTGGCAGGTCTAGAGGCAGGAGATGAGGTCGAATGGCTTTTGAATGATGTTTCTCTCGCCCGCACGAAAAAGCCCACATATCTTTGGGATGTCGCGCGGGGGGCGCAAAATCTGGTGGTTGTTATTCACAAGTCTGATGGCACAGCCCTGTGCCTGCCCCCCGTCCCCTTCCTTGTGCGCTGAAATAGTTTGAAACCAAATCCGCTTTCATGTGTTGGCCTATCACAACAATAAAAGAGAGGAGTTTCGATCATGCTTGCCAAAGTCACATCCAGCCTTACCATTTTCATGATATTTCTGGGCGCTTACACAATTTCTCTTGCAGGGCAGAAGCTGTCCCAAACAGACTTCCAAAAAACCCTTGTGTCACAAGGCCTGCTGGCTGAATCTGGCCAATAAAGCCAAAAAAACTATTTGTGCGTTGCAATATACGGGGTGTTGGGGCATAATAAGCCCCTGCAATCCAAGGAAAAATGACAGGAGGACGAAATCCCTTGTCATTTTCCATACTGTTTGTTAAGAGTTTGTCACCTTAACTTAAGAGAACCCGAACTTTTAATGGCTCAAAGCTCAAACAACGCATCAGGCATTATCGTCCCCGTCATATTGTGTGGGGGGTCTGGCACACGTTTGTGGCCAGCCAGCCGCGAAAGCCACCCAAAGCAGTTTTTGTCGCTGACGGGCGAAACCTCTTTGTTGCAAAACACCGCCTCTCGGGCGCTGCGCATTTCGGGGGCGAAAGCTTCAAATCTTGTGGTGGTGACTTTGGCCGCCATGAAGACTCTCATCGAAAAACAATTATCCGAAACTTTAGGAGGCTCTCCTTCTCATATTGTGAGCGAGCCTTGCGCGCGCAATACTGCCGCCGCCGTCGCCGCCGCCGCGCGCTATGTTGCCCAAAACTTTGATGAAGACGCCCTTATGTGGGTTTTGCCCTCCGACCATCATATCGGCAATGAACTTGCCCTCGCGCAGTCCTTTGCCCACGCCCTTGATGCGGCGCGTGATAAAAAACTTGTCACCTTCGGCATAACGCCCACACGTCCCGACACAGGCTATGGCTATATCCGCGCCAAAAAATCTGACGCTGGAAAAACGGTCATGGGCGTCGAAGAATTTGTAGAAAAGCCAAATTTTGATACCGCAAAAAAATATCTTCAAAGCGGAGATTATATGTGGAATAGCGGGATGTTTTTATTCTCCGCCAAAACAGTGCTGGATGAGTTTGAAACCCACGCACCAGATATTTTGGCGGGGGTGCAGGCCGCCTTGCAACATGGTGTTTTAGATGCGCCCGCTTACGCAAAAATCCCTTCCCAGC
>CAUJHK010000106.1 GCA_963204715.1 Pseudomonadota bacterium
ACCCCAGCCCTGCCCAGTTTTGCATGACGCTGTCTGAATCTGTCGCCGCCAGAGCATGCACGTCAGGCCAGAGTTTTAAAAATTTTAAAAAGTAAGGAATAACCGCTGGCACCGTTGTCTGCTGAAGCATGATTTCCGATAACCAGACATGGTAGGGGTCTGGTGTTACTCCAGACAAGGCTCGCCACGGCAAGACGCGCCTGTGCGCATCGTACCATTTCAAAAGGCTTTTCCTGAAGCCCTCGACATTTTTGTGTTTGGTCGTCATTATGCTTTTCATTATGGCCATGAAAAATGTTTCAAAATCCGTCCCCAGCTTGCTGGGAAAAGTGTTTCAACGCAAATATATAGCGTTGGGGCGGATTGTCACCAACTGGGCGGAGATTGTGGGCGAAGACACCGCCAGCCGCTGTATGCCTATCAAAATAAATTATTTTAAGCCAAAAGTGGCGGGTGAAAAAGCCATCGCCACGTTGGAAATTGCCGCCTCCTCGGCGGAAGCTGCGGTTTTGGTTTATCAAAAAGATATTATATTACAAAAACTTGAGATGTTTTTGGGGGAGCGTCGCGTCACTGACATCAAGTTTTTGCATATTGAGCCAAAGAGTATTGCAAAGCCGCCCAAGCGGACAAAAAACTTGACGGATACAGAAAAAAGTTATTTATCACAGCTACTTGAAGGCGTGGAAGACCCCGAGTTGCGGGAACGTCTTTCATCCTTGGGACAGTCTATCATACAGGAAAAGAAATTATGAAAGTTGCAGCGATTACATTAAGACCCGGAAACGTTCTGGACCGCGACGGCGATGGCCGCCTGTGGCTTGTAACAGGATATGAGATTATGCAGCCTGGTAAAGGCGCGTCCGTTATTCAGGTTGAAATGCGCGATGTCCGTTCTGGTAACAAGGATAATGTGCGCTACCGCACGCAAGAAACAGTTGAGCGCGTTCGCCTTGATCAGGCTGAATACACCTATCTTTATAACGATGGCGCAGATGTTTACACATTTATGAACAAGGAAAACTTTGAGCAGCTTGAAGTTCAAAAGGACGTTATTGGCGATAAGGCCAAATGGCTGCAAGATGGCATGGAAGTGACCATTGAAATGTTTGAAACAGAGCCTTTGGGCGTTGAAATTCCCGACAGTGTTATTGTCACCGTGGAAGAGGCCGAGCCTGTCGTTAAAGGCCAGACGGCCTCATCCTCCTACAAGCCTGCGCTTGTGACGGGCGGTGTGAAGGTGATGGTGCCTCCTTTTATTGATGTGGGCACGCGCATTGTGGTGAAAACCGAAGAAGGCACATATTCCGAACGCGCAAAGGACTAGTATTTCCAATGCCAGCATACTCCCCCGTCATGACCATGATGATACGTGCCGCCGAAAAGGCCGCGCGAGGATTACTCCGCGACTTTAACGAGGTTGAACATCTTCAAATCTCCCGCAAGGGGCCTGGCGACTTTGTGACAGCGGCGGATAAAAAGGCGGAAAAAACAATTTTTGAAGAGCTGCAAAAAGCCCGCCCAGATTTTTCATTCCTGATGGAAGAAGGCGGAGAAGTCAAAGGCAAGGATACCGACAATGTCTGGATTATTGACCCTTTGGACGGTACGCACAACTTTATGCACGGTGTGCCCCATTGGTCCATTTCGATTGCTTTGGAGCATAAGGGCAATGTTGTTGCGGGCATGATATTTGATCCAGTAAAAGATGAATTGTTTACGGCCGAAAAAGGGACTGGTGCTTGGCTTAGGAATCGCCGTCTACGTGTGTCTGGACGCGATGTTCTAGAGCAATGTATGGTCAATTATGGTCAGCCTGTGGGCGACAAGGATATGCGTGATAGATTCTATAAAGAAGTCCGCGCTGTTTCAGACATTGCACCTATGGTGCGCCGTTTTGCCTCTGCTGCCTTGGATATGTCTTATGTCGCCGCAGGGCGGATTGACGGTTACTGGGAAAGATTTGTGAAACCATGGGATGTTGCCGCTGGTGTTTTGATTGTGAAAGAAGCTGGTGGTTTTGTTTCCAGTATCGAAAATGATGACAATCCTGTTTATAGTGGTAGTCTGATAGCGGGAAACCAGCAGGTGCATAGTGACCTTAGAAAAATACTTAAAAACATCTAAACTCCCTTTCTTTTTTGCGCTTTTGGTAACAACATTTGCGCCAGCATACGCGCAGACAGATTCGGGCTATCAGCCGCCTCCTATGTTTGATGATATGACACCGCCTATGGTACGCCCTGAGACCAAGACAGGGAACATAGTAGAGCCAAAAGCGTCCGTCCCTCCCGAAAATATGGTTGTTGCCCCGCAAGCCCCCATTGCGATTGCGCCCAGAGTGTCGGTTGACCCCGACGCGCCCAAAGTTCGGCCCACATTCCCTATTCCACCCAAAAAGCCTGCGGTGCCAGAGGCTCCTGCTGTGTCTATTGCGCCCCCTGCGCCCACAAAAAACACAAGCACTAATATTAAACCTATGTCAGCACCTGGCAAGGCCAGTGCCATAACAGGTCCTAAAACCATGCCAGCACTGCCCACGACATCGGTGGATTCGCAAGTGCTTTATAATGGTGATGAGGGCATAAAAACCAAAGAGCCCACTATTTTTGAGCGTCATCAAAAAGAGGTGAAGGATGAGGCGGCAGATCGGCAAGACAACAAAGACAGTAGAACTTTATTGCCTATTGTTCCCCGCCCGAAAAATGTGGCAAACCCAGCCTCCTTTGAAAATGCCTCTGAAGGGGCTTTGAAGAAGGTCATTCCTTTTGAGGCAGGTCAAATTAGAATGCCCGAAGAGCTTACCAACTCTATCGCAGCAGGTGTTGTCAGTGAGCTGAACAAGGAAGAAAAAAAAGACTGGCGCGTGCAGATTAAGGCATACGCAACGCCTTACGGAGAAGGCATTAGAAGTGACAGAAGAATTGCTCTGAGCCGAGCTTTGTCCTTGCGTTCATCCTTAGTCACGCAAGGTGTGCCCGCAAACCGTATTGATGTATTTTCAGACGCGGCCACAGCGGGGGATGCTTCACAAAAGGACCGCATAGATTTGTACCTTTATGGTCAAAAAGCCCCGTAACTATACAAAAACCAAGCGTTTTCCCCCCTTTTGGTGTGGATAAGGAGCATCCGCAAGGATGGTTTTCTTGACAAAAAACGTCCTTTTCGCGCACTTTGGACTAGATTTCCGAATGAATTATGTTTAAACCAAATCTGTCGTTTTATGACAAGAATGGAATGTTGAGGCTATCGTGAACAACCAGACCCCTGAAAATAAAAAATCTGCCAAGGCAGTCCCTCTTCTTTTAATGGTCGCCGCCATTGCCGCTATCATGGGCATAGCGTGGTTCGTAACAAAAAATAAACCCACCACCTTACCCCCTTTGGATTCAGAGCAAGCTCAAATAGCTCCGCTAGAAGAAGTCCCGGCACAAGAAGAAACTGCGACGCAAGACACAACCACAGCTGTTGTGGAGGACAGTGCCAGTGCAACGCCAGTTAAAATTGATGTGGCGAAAATTATGGCTGTGCGTTCTTTGGGTAGCAAAGATGCACCCATAAAAATTTATGAGTATGCATCACTCACCTGCAGCCACTGCGCGCATTTCCACAATGATATCTTTCCTGCCCTCAAAGAGAAATACATTGATACGGGCAAAGTTTATTTTGAGTTTCGGGATTTTCCTTTGAATGACCCCGCCTTGAAAGGCGTTATTACGGCTAGATGCCTTCCTGAAGACAAATATGTACCATTCATTTCGCTGTTGTTTAAAACGCAAGACCAATGGGCAAGCGGTTTGAATTACATGCCTGCCTTAAAACAAAACTCTAAGCTCGCGGGTCTTGGTGATGGTGAGTTTGAAGCCTGTCATGACAACAATGACATCAAGCTGAAAATTGCAGATTCCATGAAAGAGGCGCAAGACAAATATAAAATTGAAGCCACACCAACCTTTGTTGTGAATGATGGAAAAGAAACTATCAGTGGTGCCGTGCCCTTGGAAGAGTTTGAGCGCGTGTTCCGCAAATTATCCAACAATGCTATCGGGCAAGCACCTGCTGTAGAATAAAAGAGTTTGTATGATCCAATTTGAAAAACTTCGCTTAAGTGGCTTTAAATCCTTTGTTGATAAAACCGAGCTTGAAATTGGCGCTGGTCTGACGGGAATTGTTGGCCCAAATGGATGTGGAAAATCAAACACAGTAGAGGCTTTGCGTTGGGTGATGGGTGAAAACTCTGCCAAGCGCATGCGTTCTGGCGGCGGCGGTATGGAAGATGTTATTTTTAATGGCACATCCTCCCGCTCTGCCCGCAATTTTGCCGAAGTATCACTCCTTTTAAACAATGTGTCACGCACGGCACCTGCTGCATACAATGATTCAGACCATATCGAAGTAACGCGCAAAATTGAACGCGACCAAGGATCAACCTACCGTATCAATGGTAAAATATGCCGCGCACGCGATGTGCAGATGCTGTTTGCAGATACTGTGACAGGCGCAAACTCCCCTGCCCTTGTATCCCAAGGACGCGTAACAGCTATGATTAACGCCAAGCCGCAAGAGCGCCGTTTGGTGCTGGAAGAATCTGCGGGCGTGTCGGGTCTTTATGTTCGCCGCCACGAAGCGGAATTAAGACTGCGTGCGGCTGACCAAAACCTGCAACGCTTGCAAGATCTGGTAGGAAGCATGGAAGGGCGTTTTAACACCCTTAAAAAACAAACACGTCAGGCACAAAAATACAAAAACCTGAGCGCGCAGATACGTGAGCTGGAAGTGACCATTGCCTATCTGGAATGGCGCATCCAAGTTGACCGCGTAGAACAGTCAAGAAAAACTTTCGCACAAGCCGAAAGCGAAGTGGCCACCCATATGGCTACTGTTGTGCAATTGACCAAAACCCAAAACTCCCAGTCTGAAGATTTGCCTGCGTTGCGAAAAGCCGAAGCCGAAGCCGCCGCCGCCCTGCAAGCGCATAAAATGGAATTGCAAATTCTAGAAGATAAAGAACGCGCCCTGCAGACGCAATTGAATGACGCAAAATCGCAGCTTGAACAATCACAAGCGGATGCACGTCATGAAGAGCAATCTTTAAGCGAAAGCACAGAGGTATTGTCACGTCTTGAAGAAGAGGAGAGAATTTTAAGCGAAAGCCGCAGGAATGAAGAATCTGACCTTGTGCAAAAGAAAGCTATCAAGGAAGACCTCGAAGGCAAGGTTTTAAAGCTGGAGAGCGACTATGAATCCTTCATGCAAAAGACGGCTGAAACAAAAGCGGCGCGCCAGCGCATTGAACAGCAAATAAACTCGGACAAATCTCGCCTGCTGGTTGCAAATGAGAGAAAAGAAAAACTGGCGCAGGATCTTACAAAGGCAAAGGAGGCTTTTGACTCTGATGCTGATATGGATGATCTGAAAACCACTATTTTATCCTTGGAACAAGAAGTCAGCGATTTGCGTGAAAAGGCTGATTCACAAGAGCAGACCATGGCTTTCGCAAGAGAAGAGCTTGAAACGCTCCGCCAGTCACGCCAAATCGCGGAACGTGCGAAGTCAGAGATTGAATCTGAAATTAAGGCGCTGGAGCGCGTTTTAAACGCTGACACACAAAGTCTTTTCAAGCCTGTTCTGGATGACATCAAGCCTGCCAAAGGATTTGAAAAAGCTTTGTCGCGTGCGCTGGGTGATACACTGATGGCCTCTAAAGACAAAGAAGCCCCTTCTGTGTTTTTAGATTTTGCACAAAATGATATAGCCGTTCCATCCTTCCCTGAAGGTGTGCACAAACTGGAGCCAAATGTTCAAGCGCCCGTCTATCTGAAGCGCGCGCTGGATTTTATTGGCGTTGTCGATACGCTTGCACAAGGTGAGGAAATGGCTCCTTTGTTAAACCCTGGCCAGTCTATCGTATCGCTGGATGGAGCCTATTGGCGTTGGGATGGACTACATATCAAGGCGAATGCGTCTGATCGCCACGCTATACAACTACAACAAAAAAACCGTTTGGAAGAATTGTTTACCCTTAAGCCTGATGCAGAATGGCAGTTTCTTGAAACAACCGACAAGGCTAATGCGGCGCAGGAAAAACTTAAAACAGCCCAAACGGCTTTGGATGAGGTGCGTACAACGCTTCGTCGTCAGGAACAAAGCCTTGTCACATCACAAGGCAGCCTGAACCGCATGACAGAGCAAAGGGCTGGCCTGTTTGCAGAAATAGCCAAACTGGAAGAATCTTTAAAACGCACGGATGAAGACATTTTGTCTTATCAGGATTCTATCGCGCTGAGCGGGCGTGAGTTAAGCAACTATAACGAAGAAACTATGGCCGCACACGCACAAGAAGTGGAAAAACTTCGCGCCACATTATCAGAGGCGCGGGATGCCTATAATCATGCGGTACGCAACCTTGACCAACTGACGCAAGAGCAAGGCCGCCGTATGGCACGCATGCACGCTATTGCGGATGAGCGCAACCACCATACAAACAGGTCTATCCGTTCTCGTGAGCGTTTAAAAGAATTGACCGAGCGTGCAGGAAGCCTTTCACAAAAAATTGGCGATATTGAAAGTCGGCCCAAAACTGTCGATGACAGCCGTGATGAGCTTGTTTCAAAGTTAAGTGAGCTTGAGGGCGTTCGAAATATGGCTGCTGAAGAGCTGGCTAAAGTTGAAGGTGAGTTGTCGATAACAAGCCGCGCGTTGAAAGAAGCTGAGAACACCCTGATGGAGGCCCGTGAGGCGCGCGCGCATGCGCAGGCCATGGTGTCATCTGGGCAAGAAACACTGGAGCAGATTGTCGCGGGCATACAAGAACAATTTTCACAAAACCCAGTTGATTTAAAAGATCAGGCGACTGCCTGCTCGTTTAATGAAGACAGCGCATTGCCATCGCTCGAACCATTAAAGTCACAAAAAGAAAAGTTCACAAGAGAGCGTGACCAGATTGGCCCCGTGAACCTACAGGCGGAAGAAGAAGCAAGCGCACTGGAAGCAGAGCTTGGAACAATTTTTAGAGAGCGTGATGAC
>CAUJHK010000107.1 GCA_963204715.1 Pseudomonadota bacterium
ATACCGTGCCGATGGATGGTTGTTGGAATCTATTATCAACCAGATTCGGTTAATAAAACTTTGAAAAAAGGCGTATGTGCGCCTTGCCTGTCTATGGTAACAAACAGCGGTTAAAAATCCTATGTTTTTTAGAAGAACGGCGCGTTTTAAGAAAAGCTATAAATCCACAAAAGCCGTTTTTTCTGCTTTCGCCCCAGGATGCGTGACCGCGCCCGTTCTAGCAGGCCCAACCATTTCCGCAAACTTCCAGATAGCCCCGGAGCCATAATTATGTTCACGAGGCTTCCATGCCGCGCGGCGGGCTTTTAGGTCGGCCTCGGAAAGCGCGACATCAATGATGCCCTTATCGGCATCAATCGTTATGACATCACCGTCTTTTAGCAAGGCGATTGGCCCGCCCACGGCGGCCTCTGGACCAACATGGCCAACACAAAATCCGCGTGTTCCGCCTGAAAAACGGCCATCCGTAATCAATGCAACCTTGCCGCCCATCCCTTGACCGTATAATGCGCCTGTGGTGGAAAGCATTTCACGCATGCCTGGCCCGCCCTTTGGCCCTTCATACCGAATGACCAGAACATCACCCTCTTTGTATTTTTTATCAAGCACAGCCTGCAAGCATTCCTGTTCAGAATCAAAGCATCGCGCCGTGCCTGTGAAGGACAATTCTTTCATGCCCGCAATTTTTACAATCGCGCCATCGGGCGCCAGATTGCCACGAAGGCCAACAACCCCGCCTGTGAGCGAGATTGGCGCAGAGATAGGTCTTATGACGTCCTGGTCTTTTGGAATGTCTGTGCCCTTTAAATTTTCTTCCAAGGTTTTGCCTGTGACGGTGAGGCAATCACCATGCAGATAGCCGCCCTTGAGCAGTTCTTTCAAGACAACTGACACACCGCCCGCTTCAAACAAATCTTTGGCGACATATTTTCCGCCCGGCTTCATGTCAGCAATGTAGGGGGTTTTGCGCATAATATCGCATACATCAAACAGGTCAAACTCAATCCCCGCTTCGTGCGCCATGGCGGGCAAGTGAAGCGCGGCATTGGTAGAGCCGCCCGTGGCCGCGACCACCATGGCCGCATTTTCAAATGCCTTTCGGGTCACGATGTCCCGTGGACGCAAACCAACTTTTACCAGCTCCATCACGGCCTTACCGCTTGCAACCGCATATTCATCGCGGGTCAGATAAGGCGCAGGCGCCCCTGCAGACCCGGGCAGGGCTAACCCAATCGCCTCACTCACGCACGCCATGGTGTTGGCCGTAAACTGCCCCCCACACGCGCCCGCCGACGGACAGGCCGCGCATTCCATCTCTTTTAAATCCTTGTCCGAGAACTCACCACTGGCATGTTTTCCCACACCTTCAAACACATCAATGATGGTGACATCCTGCCCGCGGAACTTCCCCGGCAGAATAGACCCACCATACATAAAGACCGATGGCACATTGAGGCGTATCATCGCCATCATCATGCCCGGCAAAGATTTATCACAGCCCGCAAGCCCCACCAGCGCATCATAACAATGCCCGCGCATGGTCAACTCTACCGTGTCAGCAATCGCTTCGCGCGAGGGCAAGGACGACCTCATCCCCTCATGCCCCATCGCGATTCCATCTGTCACGGTGATGGTTGTAAATTCACGCGGCGTGCCAAGCCCCTCAGACACGCCCTTTTTAACGGATTGCGCCTGACGCGATAATGCAATGTTACAAGGCGCAGCTTCGTTCCAACAGGTGGCCACACCGACCAGCGGCTGATGAATCTCATCTTCTGTCATACCCATGGCGTAATAATAGGCACGGTGTGGCGCGCTTTTTGGCCCTTCGGTTACATAGCGGCTGACAAGATTCGTCTTGTCCCATTTTCCATTTTTAAAAATTGAATCACGCATGGCTTTCGCCCTTTCCTATAAGTCATAAATTTTTATTTGTTGGCGAGAACGTCGTTCACGCGGCGTCTAAAATCAACCGCGTCCTTGACAAAAGGAACGATGATGCGCCTTTGCCCCGTGCCTGACACGATAACATTGCCATAGCCAAAAATCTGGCCAAGGGGAGTCATCCCCACTTCAATACTTTCCACCTGCGCATAACGCAGCTCTATCATGTCTGTATAGACATAGCCGCTGCGGACAAAAATGCGTTTGTCAGACGCCATAAGCACAAGATATTTTTGCGCCATATAAGCAAGGCCCAGCATAACCAGACCAACGAACATCAACAAAAAGCCAAGGTTCTGCAAAAACCACGGTAACAAGAACATGCCCAGCAGCATAACGGCCACGGCCTTCCAATATATAGCGTCGTGAATTCTGGCTGCGGCAATAATATTTTCATCTTCTGTCAAAGATACGCCTGCGCGCGCAAGCATGTCGTTTATGCGGGATGAATCAGAGCGGGCATTGTTCATGGTTACACCGTCCTTGCTTTTTCAATAGCGCGACGGAATTTTATGGGGTCTGCTATGGGTGGCAAAATCACCTCCCCCACGCCCATGCCGCGCACCATGAGCCTGCCAAAATTAAAGATACGACCCCAAAAACCCTGAAGCACATTTATGCCTTCAATGCGGTCAATGTTCATTTCCCCGACATAGCGGGCAACAAGACCGCGCTTATACACCAGCCGCTTGTTTGTAATGGCAATTTCTGTTGTCGCGCGCACCACCATCATGTGGGCGTAACGAAACAGCCCCATCAGCAAAACAAGAAAGGCCAGAATTTTTATTGTGGGGTGTACGGCGCGGATTTTATCAATCAGGCTTGCATCTGGCGGGACATCAAAGCGCAAGAAGGATGGGAGCATTGGTTCTGCATAGATGACGCCCCATATAATACCCGCGGCAAGTCCAACACCAAAAACAATGTTGAAAATGGCCGATGCGTTATACATCCAGTGAAACTGGGCGACATAAACCAGTTCTTCATCATCGCCCAGTGATTGCCGAATGTAATCCATTCTTGACCTTTATTGATCCCCTAAAGAAATACCAAGCCCGCGTGCTGTTCCCACCAGTGTATCATTCGGATTGATGGCCTCATAGGCCGCAATGCATTCTTCAATGGGGTAATCGACCAGTTTACGATTTTGCCAGGCAACCATGCGGTCAAACTTGCCTTCACTGATAAGTTCCACCGCACGAACACCAAAGGCAGACGCCAAAAGCCTGTCATTATAGGTTGGCGGCGCGCCACGCTGAACATGACCCAAAACTGTCACGCGGCTTTCAAACCCTGTGGTTTCCGAAATTTTTGCCGCGATATAATTCCCGATTCCGCCGTAACGTTTTTCACCATTGTGGTAGGTGATTTCAAACTTCTCACCGTTCGGTGTTTTGACGGCTTCGGACACAATCACCAAGGCAAAGTTCCGCCCCGTTTCTTTCACACGCCGAATTTTTGCCGCGATATTTTCAATGCTGTAACCAATTTCAGGTATCAGAATAACATCCGCACCGCCCGCAATGCCCGCAGACAAAGCGATATGCCCCGCATCACGCCCCATTACTTCCAGAATCATTACGCGATCATGCGAGGCCGCCGTTGGCTGTAACCTGTCCAGAGCTTCCGTCGCAACCGCCACCGCCGTATCAAAGCCCACCGCACGTTCGGTTTTACCCAGATCATTATCAATGGTTTTGGGAATCCCTACCATATTAATGCCGCCCTGTTTGGCCAGACGGCGCAGAATGGCAAAACTTCCATCCCCGCCTATACCAATGACAGCTTCCAAGCCCAGCTTTTTAAAATTATCGACAATCTCCTGCGACCTGTCTTTTGTAGAGCCATCAGGCATAGGAAAAGCAAACGGATTCCCCTTGTTGGTTGTCCCTAAAATGGTGCCGCCCATGCGAAGCACGTTGCTGTCCATTTCCGCGGGCGTTAAAACACGGTATTCAGGCTCTTTTTGAAGCAACCCTGCTGTTCCATCCAAAATGCCATAAACTTCCCAACCAAGGGAGCTGGCCTTGTGGACAGCGGCGCGGATAACCGCGTTCAGACCCGCGCAATCGCCGCCACTTGTCAGAATACCTATTTTTTTGCCCATGAGAATCCTTAAGAAATAAAGTGAATGTTAACCGTTTTAGCCGATA
>CAUJHK010000108.1 GCA_963204715.1 Pseudomonadota bacterium
CTTATGTTGTTGATGATGTGAGAGACGTTGTCACGGAAAACGTAAGCGAAGGAACAGACCTTATTCAATCGTCTCTAAGCTATACGCTTGGGGCGAATGTTGAGAACCTAACCTTAACAGGCACAGCCGCGATCAACGGAACGGGTAACACACTCAATAACATCATCATTGGGAATGCTGGTAATAATATCCTTAATGGCGGTACAGGTGTTGATACGCTTGTTGGTGGTTTAGGCAACGATACCTATGTTGTAGATAATGTGGGTGATGTGGTAACGGAAAGTGCGAGTGCGGGGACAGACCTTGTTCAATCGTCTCTAAGCTATACGCTTGGGGCGAATGTTGAGAACCTTACTCTTACTGGCACATCAGCAATCAACGGAACGGGCAATACGCTCAACAATATCATTACAGGGAATTCTGGTAACAACATCCTAAATGGCGGCGCTGGAAATGATAAAATAGATGGTGGTGCAGGTACTGATACTGCCGTATTTACAGGAAATAGCAGTGGTTATAGCATTACAAAAAATACGAATGGAAGTGTGAGTGTGGTATTAATATCTGCGGCAGCGACAAACACGGATTTGCTTACATCGATAGAACTTGCAAAATTTGATGATATTACAATAGATCTTAATACAATTATAATTAATCTTGTTACATCAAATGTAACTTATACTTTGCCATCAAATGTTCAAAATCTAACCTTAACGGGGACAGCGGCGATTAACGGAACAGGGAATGCCTTAAACAATATCATCATTGGGAATTCTGCAAACAATACTCTCAACGGTGGTACGGGCGTAGATACACTTATGGGTGGCGCGGGGAATGATACATACGTTGTTGATAATATAGGTGATATTGTCACAGAAAATGTGAGTGCAGGAACAGACCTTATTCAATCTTCTGTGACCTATACTTTGGCAACGAATGTTGAAAACCTAACCCTAACGGGCACAGCGGCAATCAATGGCACTGGCAATACTCTAAACAACACCATAATTGGGAATGCGGGTGCCAATACGCTTAACGGCGGCGCTGGTGCGGATAAGTTAAACGGCGGTGCTGGAAATGATACCTATGTTGTTGATAATCTAGGTGATGTTGTCACAGAAAGCGCGAGCGCGGGAACAGATACTGTTCAATCTTCTTTAACACACACGCTTGCCACGAATGTTGAAAACCTAACCCTGACTGGCACAACGGCTATCAACGGGACTGGAAACACGCTTAACAATATTATCAGAGGAAACTCTGCAAACAACACGCTCAACGGTGGTGCTGGCGCAGATACACTTATCGGCGGTTTGGGCAATGACACCTATGTTGTCGATAATGTGGGTGATATAGTTACGGAAGGCGCAAGCGCAGGGACAGACCTCGTTCAATCCTCTGTGACCTACACACTTGGCACGAACGTTGAGAACCTAACCTTAACAGGAACAGCCGCTATCAATGGAACAGGTAATACGCTTAATAACGTTATCACGGGGAATGCTGGAAACAATATCCTCAACGGTGGTGCTGGGGCGGATACACTTATCGGCGGCTTGGGTAATGATACCTATGTTGTTGATAATGTGGGGGATGTGGTAACGGAAAGTACCAATGCGGGCACAGATCTCGTTCAATCTTCTATCACACAGACCCTTGCCACGAATGTTGAAAACCTAACCTTAACGGGTACAGCCGCCATCAATGGAACGGGCAACACGCTCAATAACGTCATAACGGGTAACAGCGGAGCCAACACCCTTATTGCTGGTGCGGGCAATGACACGATCAGGGGGGCAAGCGGCGCTGATAAACTCTATGGTGATGTAGGGAATGATATTCTTTATGGCGATGACGGCCTTGATACTCTTTTTGGTGGTGCTGGTGCAGATGTGTTTATGTTCACCAAAGACTCTGCGTTTAAAAACATTGATATAATCTCTGATTTTAAAACATCTGAACTTGATAAGATTAATATTAAGGACTTGTTGCAAGGCTATGATCCAGTCACAAAGGCCATCACAGATTTTGTTCAAATCACAACCAGTGGTGCGAGTAGCATTTTAAAAGTGGATGCCGATGGCGGGGCAAACAATTTTGTTCATATTGCCACTTTGAGCAATATCACAGGTCTTACCGATGAAGCCGCTTTGGTAAAAAGTGGTCATTTGGTTGTATGACGGATATAAAGTTAGAGTTACTGCAAACCTGAATTTACCAATTAAACCCAGTAAGATTTGCCAGACGCAAAGGATCATAAAAAATCCCAAAGGCCATGGTTTTTGGCTCTAAGACGTATTATTCTCAATTAAGTCATTGCGAAGATTGACAAAAACCCGCCGAATCAGTCACACAAATATTCGCACATTAATATGTTAAATGAGTATTCTATATTTAAAATCAATGGCTTGGGTTAAAGACAATTAAGCTCATAACCTGAAGGTCGTCAGTTCAAATCTGGCTCCCGCAACCAGTTTTTTAAAAATAAACGAAACAGGATAATGTTTGCAACACTTTGCGAATCTGATTTCGCGGTCTATTCTAATTCTCTAGCGCTGCCGCACAGCGCTTAAGCAGGTCCGACAAAATTTTGGTCTCTTTGGAAGACAATCCCGAAAGCATCTGTTTTTCGACATTTTCAGCGGCAGCCATACCTGCCCGTGCGGCCTTAAGACCTGCTCGCGTTAATTCCGTCATAATAATTCTGCCGTGCTCAGGATGGGGAGTGCGCGTAATAAGCCCCGCACGTTCCAGATTAACAAGAAGTCCTTGCATTGATTGGGGTGTAACGAACGCTGCGCGGGCTAGCGCCGCATTTGAAATCCGCGGATTGTAATAAATGGCCAGCAATGTGGCATTCTGCGAGGCTGTAATACCAACATCTTCCAGCGCGGCTTCAAGACGAAGCCTCAGATGGTGCTGTGTAATTTTTAAACTATAACCGATCCAGCTGAGTTCATCTGAAGGATTCATTTTATTTGTTAACATTATCAGGCTCCTGATATTAATGTAAAGAACCTGATATTATAACAAAGAGAAAAAAATGACAATGCCAATCGGTCCTTCCTTTATAGCTTTACAAGTGCGCGATCTTGCTGCCTCTGCACAGTTCTACAAAAACGTATTTGGCTTTGAAATCGAGGTACAAAGCTCTCCTGGCGCAATTATCTTTAAAACCAAGCCGATTGCATTGGCGCTGCGCGAGCCACTAAGGCCGCTTCCTGAGGTAGGTGCGCTGGGTGTAGGAATGGTTTTTGTGGATAGCTTGTGACAATGCAGACGCCTTCTATGACTTTGTTGTTAAGCGTGGGACTGTCATCCTGAGCCCTCTTGCCAATGGGCCTTTTGGACGTTTCTTTGTGGCAAGCGACCCAGACGGTTACGCCCTCACTTTTCATACGGCGTAGACTTAAATGCAGTCGCCAAATTTTGCCCACCGATATAGAAAACCTATCCTGGATAGCGTCTGAAAACGTTAAAAATTTCAGTCTTTAATCCAGTAGATAAAGGCTTTTAAAAAAATAGATCTATTCAGAAAACTGGTCAAAGGCCCGCAAGGCATCAGCTGCATACATAAGGGCAGGGCCGCCGCCCATATAAACACACATGGCCATAACTTCAGAAAGCTCTTCACGCGTAGCGCCAAGGTCCTTTAATGTTTTGGCATGAAAGCCAATACAGCCATCACAGCGCTGGGTCACGCCAATAGCAAGGGCGATAAACTCTTTTGTTTTTTTACTAAGGGCGCCATCTGCTGTTGCTGCCTTCGACATGGCATAAAAGCCATTCATGGCGTCAGGGGCTTCTTTTTTCAGATGACCAACATATTCAGAAATATCTTTAGTTAACGATTTATAGTCTTTGGGCATGATTATTTCCTTTTCAATTTACAAATTTATGATATCATAAAAATATGAAATGTAAAGTGTAAATATAAAAAAATGAAAAACATGAAGAAAAACGCTCAAAAAGCGTCTGCTTTTTTAAAAGGAATGGCAAGCCAGCATAGACTTATGATTCTTTGCAATCTTGTGGAAGGGGAAATGAGTGTAACGGAATTGATACAAGTCACTGGTCTTGCCCAAACTTCCATGTCGCAGCATCTTTCCAAATTAAAAGAGGAGGGCATTGTCTCTTTTAGAAGGGAACACAGGACGCTGTATTACAAAATTAAAAATGAATCGGTCTTAAAAATTATAGATGTTCTTTATAACGAATTTTGCAAAGGAAAGAAAAAATGACGATTACAATAAATGTTATGACTGCGCTGGAGATGATAAAGGGGGGAGATGCTGTTTTGATTGACGTGCGGGAGCCTGATGAATTCAAAGCGCAGCACATTGCTTACGCATTGTCTGTCCCATTAAGTTCTTTGGATAAAGGCTTTGGGTCATTGGATATTCCCGAAAGAAAAACTATTTTGTTTCAGTGCCTGAAGGGATCAAGGGGACAAATGGCCTGTGATAGAGTGCAAGGTCTAGGTAACTGCAAAAACAAAATCGCCAATATCGAAGGTGGAATTGAGGCATGGAAGCAAAGTGGACTTCCTGTTATAGGCGTGTCTGCTGTACCACAAAAAATATCTATTTTCCGCCAGGTTCAAATGATAGTTGGTTTCTTCATTGCGATTTTTGTGTTATTGGGTTTTTCAGGAATGACATCAGGTTTTGTTCTGGCGGGAATATTCGGCGCAGTTTTATGTGTGGCGGGTATAACGGGCTGGTGCGGCCTTGCGATTGTCTTGTCAAAAATGCCTTGGAATAAATAAGAGAAGATATGGAAACAATAAGCATAATTAAAACGGCTCTTCAGGCTTGCATAGATGGAAACTATTCACACGATGTTGAAGGTGAGGGAGAGGTTTTTGATTTACTTAGAAAGCTTTCATTTTCATTAAAGTCAAAGACGCAAAAAGAAATGAGTGATATCGTTGCGCTGTCGGTTGAAGCGAACGAGACGGCAACGTTCTCGGCGCACATGTTTTATAATTTGCGGAAGGTCAATAATCAGGCTCAAACCATAGCGGCTGCTGGTGAAGAGATGACAGCAACCGTGCGTGAGATTGGAGCTTATGGAGAAAATATTTCAATAGAATCACAAGAGGCACAAAAAGCATCGGCTGATGGAGAAAACGCAGCTGAATCCGTGCAATACAAAATGTCGGAAATAACGCAGTCAGTGTCAGAAACATCCTCACGTATTCAAAATCTGAATGGTTTGTCGGACAATATTGCCACCATTTTACAAACCATAAAAAAGATATCATCACAGACAAATCTTCTAGCATTGAATGCTACCATTGAAGCAGCGCGAGCAGGGGAGGCGGGAAAAGGCTTTGCAGTTGTTGCCAATGAGGTAAAGGCTTTGTCGGGTCAAACAGCCAAAGCAACGGAGGAAATTGCTGAGATTATTCAAAACCTCAGGGCAGAAATGGAATCTATAACCCAGTCTATGGACAATAGCTCAAGGGCTGTATCCGAGGGGGAAGAATCTATTCGTGATCTTTCTCAAAAAATCCTGACCATCCGCGAAAAAATTGAAAGTGTTACCAACAATACTCTTAGCATATCCCATACGTTAAGGGAGCAAGAACAGGCAGCTACAGAAGTTTCAAGTGGAATTTCAAGCATCGCTCAAAGCAGCATGGACAGCCTTGTGGGGATTGAACAGATTGTTGATTCTATGTCAGAAGTTGAAAAGCTGATTACAAAGCAGATTAATGCCCTAGCTGAATTCAACGTTCCTGGAAAAATTGTCAAACTGGCGCAGTCTGACCATGTTCTTTGGAAAAAGCGGTTGGCTAACATGATTATAGGGAAAGAAGGTTTAAACGAGAACGAGCTATCCAATCATCATTCCTGCCGCCTTGGAAAATGGTACGACAATGTCAAGAAACCAGACTATCTTGATAACCCAGACTTTAAAGATCTTATAATTCCACATGAAAATGTACATGCGCATGGTATTGCTGCGGTAAAACATTTTAATGCAGGGCGCATTGAAGAAGCCTTGGAAGAGATTACTGAAGTAGAGGTCTATTCAAAAGAAGTGTTAGAGCTTCTAAAAAACCTAGAATCAATTGAGTAGCTTTATCCTACATATTTTAGAAGTTTTACGATTTTTCGTGTTTTGTCACTGAACAGGCTGGGCGTGTACCATGCGCCAGCGGCACGCTTGCTCACTTCCCCAAGCGTAGGATAGGGAGCAATCATGCCCGCAACCGCGCCTATCTTGTGGCCCGCGCTGATAGCAAACGCCCAAAGCCCGATTAGCTCACCTGCGTGCGCACCGACGATAGACGCGCCAAGAATAAGGCCTTTTTTATTGGTGATAACACGGATTTGCCCACACGTTGTGCGCTCCGCAATGGCGCGATCGTTCTCGCCAAAATGCCATTCTGCTACGCGTACGTCATCACCATATTGCACGCGCGCCGCACGTTCTGTAAGGCCGACTTGTGCAAGTTCGGGGTCTGTGTATGTCACCCATGAGAGAGAAGTGTAATTTGTTTTTGCCCAGAACATGCCAAAACAAATCTGGCGGATAATTATACCTGCATGATACCCAGCTACATGTGTAAATTGCGGACCACCAGAAACATCACCAATGGCAAACACTTTTTTGTTTGATGTTTTAAGATGTTTGTTCACCGCAATGCCTGCCGCATTTGTTTTTATGCCAGCCTTCTCAAGACCAAGCCCGTCAACGCTGGCTCTACGGCCTGCCGCTATCAAAAGATGAGAGCCTGAAATCTCAAAATTTCTTCCGTCTTGTTCAAGTGTAATAGTAACGTGTTTGTCATGCTCTACGCTTTTAATGGCAATCTTCTCGTAAATATCAACGCCCTCGTTTTTGAGTGCTTTTCTAAGAATGGCAACATTTTTTTCATCATCGCGTGGTAAAAGTGTGCCCATGTCAAAAACAGACACGGCACAGCCAAGGCGTTTGTGTGCCTGCGCCATTTCTATGCCAATAGGTCCAGCCCCTAAAACCAAAAGATGTTCTGGCTTTTCACGAAGCTGAAAAATAGTTTCATTTGTATAAATTTTTTCTTTATCAATCCCTGCAATGGGCGGTACAAAAGCGTGTGACCCTGTGGCAATAACAAATCGTCGCGCCTTGATTATATGGTCATCGCATTCCACAATGTCGGGCGCGGTAAAATATCCTTTTTGCGTGATAACATTCACACCAAGGGACTGAAATCTTTCCACGGAATCATTGGGCGCTATGGTTTGTATGGTTTCGAACACATGGTCTTTGACAGCAGCGTAATCAATGTTTGGGGCTTGCGCCGCAATTCCTTTGATATCGTTCTTGAAAAACAAGTGTGCGCGTTTTGCTGCGGCAAGAAGGGCTTTTGAGGGTACACATCCTGTGTTTAAACAATCACCGCCCATTTGCTCTTTTTCAAGCAAAACCACATTTAGTCCCAATTGCGCTGCGCCCGCTGCCACCGAAAGTCCGCCAGAGCCTGCGCCAATAATACATATATCAGGTTTTAAAACTGTTTTACCCATGGCTATGTCTGCAACTTTTTTCTATCTTTGTAATGTTTAAGAAAGACTGGAATAAGTGAAAATACACCCAGCAGTACAAAAGCAAAAAGGGCTTTTGGTGATGCTAAATCTGAAAGAGCATTGATGTTACCCAGCTGTTGTCCAAAATAAACATACACCGCGCTGCCAGGTATAATGCCAAAGAACGTGGTCAGGACGAATGTGCGTAAAGGAATGTTGAACAAAGCGGGTACAACATTGACGGCCACAAAGGGAAACAGCGGGATAAGGCGCATAAACAAAAGATAGCCAGCCGCATTATCTTTCATGTTTTTTTCAATTTTGTTGTAAAAAGGCCCAGCTTTTTCTCTTAAAGTTTCGCCTAAGGATGTTTTTGCTATGTGAAAGACAATGGCCGCGCCAATGGTTGCGCCTGTTACAACATAAAGCGTGCCAAACCAAAGCCCAAACAAAAACCCGCCCAGCAATGTGAGCAAGGTTGCGATAGGCACTGAGAGGGCTACGCAGAGAGTATAAGAGGCCATAAAGATAAAGGGTGATAGTGCGGGATGTGTTGTGATAAAGCCCTTAAAGCTTTCTTTATGTGTCTTAATTTGCTCCAAGGACAGGTGGCTTTGTAAATCCAGCGCGTATGCGAAGGCTATAAGCGCAAGCAATATGGCCAAGGGCAGGAAACGTCTAATTTTTTTGCTCATTGTGGATGCTGTTTTTTATAAGGGGTTGGCTCAACTTCTTACCAATTTATAGCACTATGCCCAACAATCCAGCCCTATCCCCTTCTTTTCAATAGGATAATGAATTTAACGTAAGGACAAGAAATTCTCTGGACAAACGTAAATTCAGACGATATTCATATGCCGTGCCTTAAGGTGCGTCCCTTTTAAAGGGCAGTTAGCTCAGCGGTAGAGCACTACCTCGACACGGTAGGGGTCACAGGTTCAATCCCTGTACTGCCCACCATTTTCAGATCAGAAAATGACTAGACAGCCACCGCGCCCTTGATATGAGGGTGTGCCTCATAGCCCACAAGCTCAAAATCTTCAAACTTGAAGTCAAAGATGTTTTTGACATGAGGATTCATGTGCATTTCGGGTAAACGGAAAGGTTTGCGGGATAACTGTTCTTGCACCTGTTCCATATGGTTGGAATAGATGTGCGCATCACCAAAAGTATGGACAAAGTCACCTGGCTTAAGGCCGCATACTTGCGCCACCATCATGGTCAAAAGCGCGTAAGAGGCTATGTTAAAAGGCACGCCAAGGAAGATGTCGGCAGAACGCTGATATAACTGGCACGAAAGCTTGCCATCCGCGACATAAAATTGAAAAAAGCAGTGACAAGGCGGTAATGCCATTTTGGGAATTTCGCCGACGTTCCAACTGGACACAATCAAACGTCTGTCATCAGGGTTTGTTTTAATGCGTTCAATCACGTTGGAAATCTGGTCAACGGTGTGGCCATCGGCGCATGCCCAACTGCGCCATTGGTGGCCGTATACTGGGCCAAGGTCACCGTTTTCATCTGCCCATTCGTTCCAGATTCGCACGCCGTTGTCAGTCAAATATTTGATATTGGTATCACCCGCCAAAAACCATATAAGCTCATGGACAATAGATTTAAGATGAAGCTTTTTGGTCGTGACCATGGGAAAGCCTTCAGACAAATCAAAGCGCATCTGGTGGCCAAAGACGGAAATAGTGCCCGTGCCTGTGCGGTCTTCCTTTTTAATGCCCTCGGCGAGAACACGTTTCATCAAATCATGGTATTGCTTCATTTGCTGCCTCTTTTTGCCAAATTCTTCTGACAGCTTACAAGAAGTGCGGCACGCCGACAGCCTTTAAAAGGTTAACATCCGCAAGGTTTTTATTGACATAAAGTTAAATTATTATCTATAAGCACCCATGAATCACCGTTTTCTAACTATGAACAGCGAAACCGCCTTCAACACAAATTCTTTTCGCCCAACCATTGGCTCTCTTCAAAAAGTTTTTGAGGAGGCCTTTCTTCTGTTTTTTGAAGAAAGGGGAGGCAGACAGCTAAGGCGCGGTGAAAATCTGCCGCCTTTGTATGTGGATTGCGGGAATACTTTGTTTGACAAATCTGGCGAGGTTCCTGTCATCAACGCCCCTTTGTTTCACTTTTTGATTGCCCTCAAAGAGGGCGGGCACGACGTGCATATTATGTCAGATGAGCCAAGGCATTATCTTGGCATATTGCAAAATGAATTGCGCTTGCGGGGTAGGTCTGCAAGGTTTTTTGAAGATGATTACGGTATTAACATCGTCAGAAAACAAACGTTAAGCCCTGAAGCCAAGGGTCTTATTTTGATTGATAATGATATTTTCAGTGTTCCCGTTAAAATAAAAAGACGGATATATCCTGATGACACTGATTTCTTACATGAACTTAAGGCTTACAAGGATATGGATAAGGCGGTTTTGCCAGACAGCCTAAAGCCTGAGGCTTTTGGGTGTTTGTTGAAAAAAACGGTGGCTTTCACCCAATCCTTGAATCTTTAACCCTTTTCCTCTATATTAAACATGCGGGCTTGCCCGTTATGACGCTAAACGTGGATACGGAATAGACGTCATGGACCCGGGGGCAGTGCCCGGCAGGTCCACCAGCTTTCGTTCAAAGTAAAAAAATGAGGACTTAGTCCACCAACATTTACCTTTGTTAACGAAATCCGGCGGGCCTGAAACAGGATCGACATGCGTGATAAAGGTATTTTTCGGCGTTCGGTATGATACCGCCGTAATGGATCAGGCAATATAAATGCCAACGATAACTTCGTCGTAGCGAATGATAACAGCCAATTGGTTGCTATCGCTGCTTAGTTTACTAAGTAGTAAGTAGTTACAAATCAATTCCTATGGCCTAGACAGTCATAGGTGGGGTTCGGGCGGTTCCTCGCAACAGAATACCGCCCATTTTTATGTCTGTATCTATTCAAAACCTCTCTTCCCATCATTGACGAACGCGCTCAGGCGATAGAACATCGGGTGCATGAAACATGCATCCTTTTTGTCTTTTATAAATCTGTCCGTCTTTTTGTGGCTTACGGCTTTTGTCTGCGCGCTCTATCCCGTGAATGCGTTACAACTTCCTTTGTTCGCCGCTTCATTTCTTATAACAGTGCTATGGTCTTTTGTGGCTCTATCAAAAAAGATGGAAGATGGCTGGTCTTTGCCATCCTCATGGGTGTTATATCTGGCGGGTGCTTTTTGGACGCTGGTGGCTTTCAGCCTGACATGGTCGCAAATAAAATCTATCAGCCTTATGGGCTTTTGTATGTTTTCGGTTATGCCGTTGACGTTCTTTACAGGGATTATTGCGTTCAAGGATGATTTTTTTAAAAAATCAGCCACCGCGATGGCCTTTATATTCGCGCTCTTGTCAGTGTGGGCAATCATACAGTTTTTCTTTCTCAATAATTATTTTAAAGGGCAGGCCACGCATCCTCTGGCTGATCCTTCTTCGCTTGCGGCACTATTATCCATGGGGTTTGTCGGTGCGCTGGGCTGGGTACTTTCACCAACATCAAAATGCAAAACCATGGCCGTTGCGCTGGCAGTTTTAATTTTGTGCGGCATCATCTCGACAGTGGCCAGAGGGCCTGTACTTGCGCTTGTTCCTGCGCTCGTTGTTATGGGGTGGGTTTTGTGGCCGTATGTAAAAGCACAGAAAAAAGCACTGGTTTTGATAGCCCTATGCGGAGTCTTGTTTTGCGGCTTAAGCTCGCTCGGCCTTGAAAAGAGGCTCGATTTTGGCCAGAGATTCCTCGGCACATTTGAAAATGGTTTGGGCGGTGAGCAAGGAAGGCTGACCATCTGGCGGTCTGCGAAAGAAATGATAGAAGATCGTCCTGTGCTGGGCACAGGCATGGGTACTTTCTTTTTATATTATCCGCAATATCGTGAGAAAGAAGCTTTTAACACCATTACGCTTGTTCACAATGACCCACTGCAATTCTGGGTAGAGCTTGGGGTTATGGGGCCAGTGCTTTTCTATGCTTTTATAATTGCTGCTGCCATGCGCACCAGACGCGCACTGCGTATAGCAAAAGATGAAAAATTTTCTTACGACAAACTTGTGGTCGGGACTTCTTTTTCTGCCCTCGTAGCCTTGGTGGCGGGGAGTCATGTGGGTTTTAGTCATTATAATCTGAGTATTTTAATGATAGAGGGTTTTTTACTGGCGGTTTGGTTTTTGGCAACTGTGCGCATGCTGGCTGAAAAAACAAAAACGTCACAGATGCCTGAAAAAATGCCGATGGCACTTAATAAAGCACTGCTGGCGGTGCCGTTTTGTATAGCTGGTTTTATGTTTGTAAGCATTGTGGGTGGTGAATTATACGCGAACAGGGCAAGTGATAGTCTTTTTAAAGAAGACATGTTTGGCTTTGCACAAGATATTAATAATGCCAGTCGTATATCTCAAGATATGAATTACAGAGTGTATATCCTTGCTGTGAATGTTCCCTTGGCCATTCTTGATTTTAAAAAGGATAACATTGAAGAAGAGGAGGCACTTCAGCTTTACAACCAAGCCAAGGGGTATATGTCGCGCGCGATGGAGCTGAACTCACAATCGGGCGTGGTTTATTATTATCTGGGGAAATTGCAAACAATGATGCCGCCCCAATTTCTGCCCAAAGAAGATATGGATGCGCAAAGTTATTTTAAACAAGCCATTCTTCACGACAAAACGCATTATGCCTCCCGCCTCGCTCTTTTGAAAATAATGACAGAGCAAGGAGATTCTCTTCCCTCCCGCCTTGAGATGATGAGAGAGGGGGAAAACTTCACCTACAATATGGAGGGTGCGGGCGCGTATTATGCAGCCTTGGGACATTTATATTTGGAAAGTAAAGATTACGGAAAAGCTAGAGAGGTTGCACAAAAAGCTCTTGCCCTACAAGAACGTGCAAGGCAGACCAACCGCAGGCAATCAACCAGCCTTCCTCAGGTTTTAACGGGAGGCGATGATAAATTTTATGATGCACCCTAAAGGTTATACAGGAAAAATCCAAAGATATGGATAAAACGGCTGGAAAAATGAGAGTCAGAATGCGAGTCTGTCCTTCGGGATTCGGGTTTGTCTGCGTCCCTTTCAAGAACCCCCTTGATTTTCCATCACAATCTTGCGACCAATAGCACATGAGCGAAGACGAAGATACATTACGGTATGACAGAATGGTTGAATCCGCATTGCGTGGCGTGGTGCGGGAGGCTGTTGAAGAAGTGATTGAAGGTGGTGAGCTTCCTGGTGACCACCATTTCTACATCACTTTTATAACAGACTATCCTGGGGTAAAAATCCCGGCTTACTTGCGTGACCGTTACCCAGGCGAAATGACCATTGTGTTGCAATACCAGTTCTATGATCTGGGCGTTGATGATGAAAAAATGAGCGTGACCCTTTCATTCAACAACGTGCCCGAACGTCTTGAAATTCCGCTGGCAGCCATCACCATTTTTGCAGACCCTTCCGTTAACTTTGCCCTCCAGTTCCAGCCTATGGGTGATGATGGGGAAGAAGAGTTTGACGATGGTGGGGATGATGATACGCCTCCTTCTGGCGGTGATGACAATGGCGGCGGTGAGAAGAAAACCGGCGAAGTTGTATCCTTAGATAAATTCAGAAAGAAATAAGGGATGGTGGCTGTCTGGCGCGAAGATGTTGCGTCTGACCATGAACCCCACGCCGTGAAAATGGTGCGCGGTGCTCTAATTGATTATGCGCGCGGTAACCGTTCTATCGCTTTGAAATTTTACTATCCGCAGGCGTCCAAGTTTACGCATCTGCCTTTGATTGTCTGGTCACATGGCTTGGGTGGCAGTGTTGATGGGGCTGCGTTTATTTCCCGCTTTTTAACCTCGCACGGCTATTGTGTTTTGCATCTTACGCATCCTGGTACAGACTCCAGCCTCTGGGAAGGCAAGCCAGGGCATCCGTGGGACATTATAAAAGCAACACATATTCCAAGGTCTATGACATTGGCGCGCTTTGCGGATGTCACGTTTGTTCTGGACAATCTGGGTGATTTTTTGAAAG